>CATJIW010000323.1 GCA_949740745.1 uncultured Lachnospiraceae bacterium
ATCCAGATATTGATAGACCCTGTAATAAGCTCCCTCTGTCCGCTCCTCCCAAAAGGTCATAAGTTTCAGCCCCTCACTCCAGAAGAGACTGGCGCCGCCTCTGGTCTCCGTCTGGATCTCTTTCCAATTTCCTGTCGCAAGATCCAGTTCAATGATCTTTGTAGTATCCCTTTCCCGCACATTACATGCAAAAAGGCCGTCCCTCATGCTTGCCGCACGTGCCACATTTCTGTCTCCCAAAGGTTCGATGATCTCCTTCGTGTCCAGATTCAGAACCTTCAGGATTCCCCGTCCGTCCCTGTACTCCCGGTAGAGCAGAAGCTTCTCATACCTTCCATAAAGATCGTAATAGCTGCTCTCACTCTCCTGGATAAGGAGCTCTTCCTCTCCTGTGTCAAAATGATACCGGCATATGGCACTGCTCGATACATCCTCCTTCAACTGCCCCGTTTCTTCATCCATAACAGGATCACTGAAAGCCGTCACACAGGAATCTTCAAAGAAAAGAAACATCTGGGAACCGCTATGCGAATATCTTCCGATCTTTTTTTCATTCCGTCCGTCAAGATCACAGCTGTAAAAATGAGGAATCCCATTCTCGTCCCGCATGAGGTAATACCACTTGTCCCCAATCCGTCCCATCGCTCCTGCATCATGAAGACGCACTGCCGTACATTCCGCACTGTCATGCAGGCAGCTGGCACCGGCACACAAGGGACGGTAGCTTCCCGTCCGGTAATCCAGATATTCCAGCTTCCCTCTGCGGGGAGGGTTCGGATTATGGTACAAAAGTCCTTCCTCCGTAAAGGTCCACCCCAGATACTTCCAGGAATTATCCACTTCTGCTTTTTCTATTTTTTCTTCTTTTTTTCCACAACCGGAAAATACCAGGCAGACACACAGCCAGAAGAATGTCCTTTTTATCCGCATAGTTTCTTTTCCCTCACTCTGCCATTATCACCGATATATGATAATTGCAAGCGAGGGATGTGGCAATCACCCATCCCCCGCTCACCACCTGATATTTCAATCGATCAGATATACACCGTAAAGGACTTCTTTGTCCTTCCGTGATGACTCCACGCCGACACAAAGCGTCCTCCCGACGGCGTGTACGTTGCACTCACCCAATCAGAACCTGTTTTGACAACCGGACTTGATGTGTACATATTCCCCGCTGTGGACATGTATTCTTCTGTCAGGCTGAGATACACCCGGTCGCTGTCCACGCCGATACTCCAGGTATATGCTCTCGTCCCGGCCGTACCATAAGTCTCCAGCTTCGCCGATACCTGGTGATCACTGCCGTAATTCTCTTTTGCAAACGCTGTCATACTGACTGTCAAAAGCAGCATGACCACCATCAGCGCTGCCATAATTCTTTTTTTCTGCATTTTATTCCCTCCTGTACATTTGATTATTTGGGGATTTTGGCCAACTTCCCTATATATAGCATGCCTATTTTCTGATTTATGATTCTTTTCATGTTCCCGCAATATGGGATACGTTTTTCCTATTAGTATAGTATTGATAATCTTATAATACTATCTTATAAGTAAAGTGTCAATATCTTTTGGCAAAAAAACTGTTTTTTCTGCATTTTACCCATTATAGGGTGCGGTTTATTATTTTTTAACCCTGTCAGTTGTATAACTGTCAAATATTTCCTCTATAATGCTAATAAAGGAAAATGATATGGATAAAAAAGTATCGCTCCAAATTGTGGCTAACAACTTGGTACAGTTACTGAATGATCCTAAATACGGAATATCTATGCACAAATTAAGCACTGAACTTGGGCGTTCCGGAAATTATATCCAAAAAATCATTAGTGATCAATCCGCTATTACAATCAATGCTCTCAACGATATCAGTGATTACTTTGACGTGCCCCTTTGGACTTTTTTCATTGATCATAAAGAACCATCCGGTAAATGCAGGTTAATACTGAGTATCTGCCCGGACTCTCTGATGAGGCCTTAAACACGATTCTGTGCTTTGCATACCTGTAAAGATTTAGCCCTATTATACCACCAGCGTCTATCTCATAAACAGAATCTTCGTCAATGATCAGTCTGGTTTTCATAAGACCTCCTTACCAAATACATTTCCAAACACTTACTTCTATCTCCCTATCATCTTATGCCGCCTCCCCCGCTTTGGCGCCGGCCCATGCATACCCCGGCACACTCCCGCATACATTAAACAGACAAAAACTATGAGGTGTCATTTTGGAACAAATGGACCTAAAGGCAACAGAATTGGACAAAATGACCTGCAACTACGACCTTCAGATGGTGAAAGCCGCACTCGCCTACTTCCCTCCCCAGCCAAAGCGCCTCCTGTCCGTGCTGATTAAAGTACAGGAGCTTAAAAATACGCTCCGCCTGGTCTCTTCCTCCGAAAATGCCGGCTTCCTGAACATCTGCTCCACTCCGGAGAGTTCGCCGAAGCAGGGATTTTTCGACATCTGGAACGAAATTAAAGATTACGGAAGCCCGGAGCAGCAGAAAATGTTTGAACGGCTGAGCCAGGCCATCCAGCTTTCCAGCATGTACGAGCAGATGGCCCAGGCCCCCTTCTCGGGCGCTGGCTGGACGGACGGCCAGACGCCCCGGGAAGGGCTTTCTCCCGAAGAAGAAGCCTCTGCGTGGACCGGGCCGGTTCCGGAGGCTCAGACAGAGGAAGCTACTCCCGGCCTTTCGGCCGCAAGCCTGACAGACGCCCCTGGCGCTTCTGGCGCCGGGCGTTCCGAAAAACCGGATTTCCGTACCTGTATCCGGGAATCCCTGAGCCCGGAAAACCAGGCGCTCTTTGATTCCTACAGCGCCATGTTCCATTCACCAGAAACCTTTTCAGGAAAGGAGACGTAACGTCCCATGAACAATTATCACAATCCCTACCGAAATCCCTATCCCGGACAGGGGGGCGGACGCTTCGGAACTCCCGGAGAAGCCCCCTCTGCAGAGCCAAACGCCCGGACGGACAGTCAGAAACAGGAAGAAAATGCCGGCAAAGCCGCCTCTTCCCAGGGGCAGGGGCAGAGCACTCCCCCGCCCTCCCGGAAAAACGCCGGCTGGCAGAACGACCCCTCCTTAAAAAACATGGATCTCAAAAAACTGGCCTTTTTATCGGAGCTGGTGGCCGAATCCGGCAGCAAGCCCCTGGACGCCCTGCTCCCCTTCCTGATCTCCGCCAATAAAAACGCCAACGCCATGGGGCTCCAGTTCAGCGACGCCGAGACCGGCCTCTTACTGGAGGTATTAAAAAAGCACATGAACCCGGAGGAACAGTCCCGGGTCGACATGCTCCGGAAAATGGCCGACATGCTGGGAAAAAAATAACAGAAGGCAAAACCCCCGCCAAAAGGCGGGGGCATTCCCTGTCAGAAAACCAAAGCAAAAACTGTCACAGCTTTTTCCGGTCAAAGCAGTAAAACGATGCCAGTACGCAGAAAACAATCATCAGGCAGGCTGTCAGAATGCTTCCGAAAAAATCTCCAGGCTTTTCCGCCCCCTGCAAAAGGGCGAGCCCGCCCATAAGCTTCGTGGGAAGAATCCGGCCCAGTGCCGGAAAAAGTCCCAGCACATAGACGCCTGCGGCCACGGCTCCCGTCCCGAAAAGCACCTGGGTGCCGGTTTCTGCCACCGTGGAAAAGAACACCAGCCATCCAAGGACCCACAGGCCGAACAGCCAGAAACACAGTGCGCCGGGCAGCCAGAAGGAAACCGTCCCGTTACCCCAGAAATACAGATTGTATCCGCAGGTGATCCCAAGGCAGAGCATATACAGCCCCGTCCACAGGCCGGATAGCAGAATCATTTTCGCCGCCGCCGTTTTCTTCCGGGACAGCCCCCTGGTTACCACCAAAACCAGCGTCCCCTTCTGGTACTCCGACGTAAAGCTTCCGCTGCAAAGCAGGACCCACAGACGCCCGGTACGGACCGCTTCCAGCCATTCCTTTTTCAAAAAAGCCCCTCACTTCCCGATCACCTCCAAAAATAAATCCTCCAGCACAGTCTCCTGCCGCTCCATGCGGAGAAACGAAAGCCCCCGGTCCGCAATAAAATGCAGAAGCTCCGAAAGCCGCTCTGCATCCTTTAACAAAAGGCCGTGCCTCCCTTGCGCCTGCAAAAAGAGGAATTTTTCCAGAAGAAGCGCAGCGTCCCGGCTCCTCTCCATTTCCAGCACAAAGGCTGCCGACCGGCACATCCTCCACACCTCGTCCATGGTCCGCACGATCTTACCTTCATTAAGGACGGCAAGCTCGTCACAGACCCGCTCCACATCCGAAAGGATATGAGTCGAAAAAGCACCGCCTTCAATGCTTCCGCATCCTGGCAGACCCCCGCGTCCCTGCACTCCTCCAGAATCCTCTCACACAGCCGGACCCCGTCCTCCAGAATCTGTCTGCCCTCTTCCTCCCGTTCCGCCAGCATGAAATGGTTCAGGTACAGGACGCAGACCTGCAAAAGAAACGGATAGCAGGCATAATATCGGCGCACCAGAGAATGCACCTGCTCCATGGCTTCCGAAAAAGGAAGCCTGGCAAAGCCCTCGCAAAGCTCCAGATAGCGGCGCCGGATCTGCTCCCCGGAAAGCTGTGCCTCATAGCCAAGCCGGGTTTCCGGAAAAGAAAAAGAGGTAAAGCCGCCTCTTCCGATCTGTTGCTCTGCCTCTTTCCTTTATTTTCAATTATTTTACAATCTCTGAAAGCGGAATCCGGGTAAGCTCCCAGGCGCCGTCCGGGCCCAGGGTTATGAGCTCCGCCCCCCTCTGCTCCCTGTCACGCTCGATCCCCGGCATGGCCAGATAATCAATGCTCATCCCATAGGTGAGACGGATCCCCCGGTATTCTAAGGACATATTGTTATAATGATCGTGGCCGCAGAACACGGCCCTGGTGCTTCCCAGGGCTTCCATCGTGTCGAAAAGCCTGCTGGGATACTCGGAACAGCAGACCTTGCCCGCCGTCTTTTCGTTGTTCTCCCCGAAAAAATAAGTCACCTCGCTGCTCCCCGCCTCGTAAAGCTCATAGGCGGTCCGGTATTCCTGCAAGGGAATATGGAAAAACACCATGGAAGAAACCGTATGGCCTTCTTCCTCACTCAGCCGCTTTACCTCCCCTTCATACCAGTCCACCTGATCGTCATGTATGTAATCGTAGGCATTTAAGCCCTCGCCGGTATAGGCATTGGAATCAATAAGGAACAGGGCCTGGTTCAGGGTCCCATCCGGATTCCGGATCTCAATCAGCTGGTTATTCCTGCCCGTGATCTCCGGCTGAACATACGGGTAAAGCAGATTCCCGGAAGTCTTATAGGACAGGGACTTGTAAAGCTCGTTCAAATCCCCTTCCGACAGGGTGGCAAGTCCTTCCGCATCATGATTCCCGTAGGTAAAGGCCCAGGGAATGCCCACGTTTCTCATAAAGGCGGCAAACTGGCCCACAGGAGCAGAATTATTAAAGGAAAGGGACATGACGCCAAGAGGAAAGGACAGGTCGCCGGTGACCACCACCAGGTCCGGCCTGGCATACTCGATCTCCGCATAAACGGCTTTCAGGGCCTTCATATCCTTTCGGTAAGAATAGAGGCTCCCGCCCAGATGAATGTCCGTCAGATGAAGAATCCTGAAATCCTCCCTGGAGGCGGTAATGGTATAGACTCCCGTTTCCTCATTGTAGGAAATCTCATGCTCGTCATGGGGCACCACCGGAAGGGAATTGATATACGGCTGGGTGTACCAGGTGTCTCTCTGTAAAAAGCCGTAGCCGAAGGCCAGAAGGACTGTGCAGAATATGGCCGCCGCCCGTCTTCTGTTGACCACGACATTCCGGTAAGAAATCTTTTTTCGCAGGCCCAGGTTGTAAAAAAGGATCAGCGCCGCAAACAGCGCCCCCTCCGCCAGAAGCACATTGACGGAAAAGGAGGACCGCTTTCTGACGGCCGCTGCGGCCAACAGGGCCAAAACCCAGTAGGCCACGGAAAAGGCCAGCATGCCCCTTCGGTGCTTCCGGTATGCCTCCCGGTCCGGAAGCTGGATCCGGTCCTGGACAAGACGAAAGCAGAGATAGTTTTTCACGGCAAGATAGACCGGGATCTCAAACAGGAGCATATTGGAAAACAGGTTTTCCAGAAGCTCGGCGCCTTTGGAGTTTCCGAAGATAAAGAAGCTGAATTCCACCACCAGAAAGACAGTGAGCAGAGCCGAAAAGAGCGCTATCCCGTTGAGCCGCCGCTTTCCGTACCGGTCGGCCAGAGTGCGGAAATACAGATACGAGCGGGTGTCATAGGCCGCCGTCTCATATTCCCGTTCCAGACGTTTGAAGCGCCTGTAAAGCAGAACCGCCCCGCCCGTAAGAAGCGCCCCGTAGGCCAAAACAAAGATCGCCGCAAACGGCTCCGTAAACAGATCATAAACCAGCCAAAAAAGCTCTCCGAGAATAGCCGCCGCCAAAAATGAAATCCCGTAAATCCTTCTCCGCTGCCGTTTCGTCTCCTTCCGGACCAGGGAAAATTCCTTTACCGTCTCCCCCTTCCGCCAGCGGGCGGCATCCTCTTCCCTGTACCCGGCAAGCTCCGCCATGCGGGAAAGCTTTCCATAGTTTTCCACGACTGCCTCAAAGGCCTCGTCCCCGGCGCCCTCCTTTAAAAACCTTTTGTATTCTCCAAGGAGGGCCGCCTCGATCACCTCCCTGGCCTTTATAACCTCCAGGGAATAGGGAACGTCCTCAAAATAAAGGTCCACCAGGTTTTTGATCCGTTTGTCCATGCATTCTCCTCCGGAAAGTCCTTCTAGAGTTTATCTGTCACACAAAATCAGTATAACATAATGGAGAATCGCAGACAATCTTAAAAGGCAGACCCGGCAAAGGGAGCCCCCGTTACACCCACTTCGGCTCCGTAATCACCGCATCATAACCGTGGATTTTGATCTTATCGCCCACATGGAACACATCCTTCTTTGCCAGGATATAGCCGTTATTGACCTCCTTCACATAAGAATAGACCAGCTTGGACACCCGGCCCGCCTCCTCTTCCACGCCGTCTGCAAAGACAGGCTCGCCGGGGCCGCCGTACTGTTTGGAACGGATATAGATATCTGCCTCCGGTACCTCAAAGCCGACCATCTCCCTGGCAGGCCCCTCTTCCTTCACTTTCAGCAGGGCCGCCTTTCCCATAAAGTCCTTCTCCCAGTCAATGCCGTCCGCCAGTCCCACCTCAAAGGGATTGGTATGGGCCAGGTCCCTCATATAATAAAATCCTGCTTCCGTGGGAAGGGTCCAGGCCATGACCTGGAACTCGGTGACCTCCCGGCCGCCTGCCTGTTCCACGGCAGGGGCAAGAACCGCCTCCAGGGCTTCCCCGTCTTCCTTATTCACATAGATCTCATAGCCAAGCTTTTCCCCGGTGAAGCCGCCCCGGTTGATCTTGCAGGCAATTCCGTTTATCTCCGTATCCATATGGGCAAAAAATTTAAGGTCTGCCACCGAATCCTTTGTAAGACTCTCCAACACCTCTTTGGACTTCGGCCCCTGCACGGCGTACATGGCCCAGTCGTCGGTCACCTCCGTCCATTCCACGTCATAATCCCCCTGATGGTAATACCACCAGTCGTCGGTCTTTGAGGCAAACAGAGTGGAAACCCAATATTTGTCCGGGGCCAGGCGCATAATGACCACATCGTCGATGATCTCGCCCTGCTCATTGAGCATGATGGTATAACGGTCCCTGCCCACGGCCAGGTTCCCCACCCTGTTGGGATACATATATTCCAGAAACGCCGTCACGTCCGGCCCCGTTATCTCCAAAAGCTGATGGGTCCAGAAATACCACCCTGCGCTGGTACGCACCGCCATGTGCTCCGCCCGCTTCATCTCGTCATATTTAAAGATATTTTTATACATTTCGCACCCTCCCTCCTACATGAATTTGTCAATCTTTTTGGCGATCCTTATCCGCATCTTCCCGGCGGGAGAGTCCTCCTCCCACACGGACCACTGAACATTGACCAGCGTCTTTACCATGCCCTGCCACATCCACAGATGGGCCTCCGGCACGTCCTTGGTGGCCGTGATCTCCAGGCCGGACCGGTCGATGACCAGAACGACTTCTTCCTTATTAAATGCTTCTACCTCATATTTGCAGACCAGGGACTGCAGCAGCATTTCCATAAGGCCGCCCATGACCCGTCCGTCCTCGCCGACGGAATCCGGCACGCCCAGCCATTCCCGGCATGCCCTGACAGCATAGCGCTCACCGAACATGGCCTTTCCAGCCGCCTCCAGAACACATTTTAAAATGTGATCCGCCTGCTCCCTGGTCACATAGCCCCGCTTCACTGTTTCTGTGATGGCCGGCAGAATGTACAGGGAAGCCGCCGTGGACATATTGATCATCTGGTTGCTGGAATCCGTCTCGTTGTTGGTTCCGTTGACGAAATGGTAATTGCATTCCTCCCGGAACATCATGGATTCAGAAACACAGTCCTCTTCCTCCGTCACCTTCTTATACTCGTCCGTCACCGCCGGGCCGAAGCTCTCCCAGAGGGCGTGGGGCGGCGCCGGATATTTCTCCCTGGATTCGGCGATAATGCGGCAGTGCCGGTCCCCGCATCCTTTGGCCTCCACCATCAGGTAATCCATAGTCGGGCCTTTCCTCCGGCGCTCCGCAGACGCATTGGCCTGCCCCTGCAGGGACATGGTGGTGGTCCGGCAAAGCTCCGAGCCGCAGATGTCCCAGTCGCAGACATCCAGTTCCTTTTCTGCCCGGTAGGTTCCGAAATCCTGGCACCGGCCGCACATTAAGAGGGCGTCGTCTCCCTTGTCGCCGATAAGCGCCCCCGCAAACTGGCCGCAGAAAAAGGGATGGATGCCGAAGCCGTCATCGTCGCCGTAATATTTTCCCGTGGCATAGAGCCTCGCATATGCCTCCTCGCACATAAGCTGCGCCCTCTCGGCGTAATCCGGAACCATAATCCGGAGAGCCTGTACTGCGGCGGCACTGAGGACCGACTCAAACCGGCTGGCATAATGAAGCGCCTCCTGATAAGAATAAATCCTGTTCCAGGGAGACCGGATTCCGTAATAATTTTTAAAATAAGCGCCCTCTCCGCTGTTCTGCGGAATTCTTTCATCAATTTTCTTACTCATAATTCCTCCTTCTTCCAATGATTCCGCCTTCACTCTGCCTCTTCCGGATACTGGTCAATGGCAGGCTGGAACTTCACGATATTGTGGGACATGCCCCAGTCGGCCGTCACCACCTCGCCGGTCATGCCGTCGGACATGGGCGTGCTCATGGCGTAGGCCACGATAGCCACCGTGTCCACCGGCTGCTGGGCGTCGCTCTGCCACACCATCAGTTCCTCATAAAACTCGTCCTGCTTTTCCTCCGGAAGCTCTTTGGCGCACATGTTCGAAGAAGCCCCCGCCGTCACCATGCCGCCCGGCGCCACCACGTTCACCATGATCCCGAACCGCTTTAACTCCTTGGCCGCCTCGATGGCCAGAGAATTGACGCCTCCCTTGGAGGACGCGTAATGGGGATAGCCGCCGAACACCGGATAAGGGAGCCAGGCCGCATTGGAAGAGATCAGCGTGATCTTTCCCTCAATCTTGTGCTCGATCATATATTTGCTGACATGCTTGATCCCCAGGAATGCGCCGCTCACGTTGACGTCCAGCACCCGTCTGAATTCCGCCGCCGGAAGGTCGTAAATGTGGGCATAGCTCCAGATGGCCGCACTGTTCACGAAAATGTCGATGGAGCCGAATTTCTCGTCCGCCGTCTTTACCAGGTTTTCCATGTCCCCTTCCTCCGTCACGTCGGTCCGGCAGAAAACCGCCCGGTCCGGCCCGAAACCGGCTTCTTCAAGGATCGGCATCGCATAATCCCCTTTTGTCTGAGAACTCCCGGCGATCACCACGTTTGCGCCGCCCTGCAGAAGCCTGAGCGCAATGTTAAAGCCAAGGCCGGAGGTTGCGCCCGTCACCACCGCCGTCTTTCCCTTCACCGAAAACATTTCTTCCATCGGCCTGGCCGCCTTCACATACCCTTTCAGCATGGCGGCGTTTGCCGCATTTCCGTCAAAACCCATAAGAAACCCTCCTTCATAATGATTTCATGGCAATTTGTGGTTCCGAAATAAACCACGCTCTTATACCCTGCTTCATTATGAAGGCCCCTGCCCGATTTTAAAATCCTGCGGTTTACAGGTTTTTCCCCTCCCGAACCCCTTAAAAATGAGGGGATCCATTTGACATTTTTCTCCTTTTTCCTTACAATAGACTAAGCAACTGCAAAACTCATATTTCCAGCTTCGCAGGCTTATACAATAAAACCAACAAGGGGGATGAATATGGATCTGAACGCACACATTCTTTTGGAACATCTGAGTCAGAGATATACCGTCACAATGTATGGGGAAGCCGGGACAAAACTTCTTCTGGCAGAACCGGAATTATACATCGACAACACCCTGCGCTTCTTGTCCAATCACGTGTACCTGGCCACCGCAGAGCATCTTCCCCAAAGGCCCGTCATTGAAAAAAACGTGGTATTAATCTGCATCGGGGAAAATTCCCGCCTTTCCTATTATAAAGAGCACGCTGCCGTACTCCTCATTAAAAAGAAAGTGGATTTTTTCCAGGTCTATAAAAGCCTCCGGGAAATCTACGGACGCTTCTACCTCTGGGAAAGCCGGCTCCTGGCCCTGTTCCTCAAATCTCCCACTATTCAGGACCTTCTGGACTGCTCCTGTCCCGTGCTGGAGCGCCCCCTCCTGGTCATCAATTCCTCCTTCCAGTACGTGGCCAGTGTCCTCACCGGGCAGAAGCGGTGGAGAAACGACCGCTGGAACCTTCCTCATGCCAAGCTGGAGCCGGAAGCCTTTCTGACCTTCCTGAAACAAAAGGAGCTCCGCATGGACGCCCATGGTTCCTTCCGGATGGAACTTGACGAGGGGAACGTGCTCTGCGTAAACCTCTTTGACTCCGGGGACGAATACGCAGGCTGTCTTTATATCGAAGAGGCCGGCCGGCCCTTCGTGCCCGGCGAGGAAGCGCTGGCGGAGCATCTGGCCCGCATGATCGAAAAGGCGGCGGAGCTTTCCCCCGGCCTCCTCGCCAACGAACGGGGCTCCCTGAAAAAAATCCTTCAAAACCTGATGAACGAACTGCCCCTTGGCCCCAGTCAGAAGCTGCTCTTAAAAGCTTCCCGTTATAAAACAAGCTGGCTCTGTCTCTCCATCCACTGCCTGAAACAGTTTTCCGCCCTCCCCGTCGGCTACCTCTGCTCCGTCATGGAATCCCTGTTTCCGGACAGCACCTTTTTCGAACAAAACACCACCATTCTGGGACTGATTCCCGCCGGCCGTCTGAGCCGGACGTCCCCACTTTCCGGGGAGGCTGCAGACAAGCTCTCCTCCCTGGCAGAGGAAATGGAGCTGTGCGTCGGGATCAGCAACGATTTCCCCGACCTTTTTATGCTCCGCACCTACTATTTCCAGGCCGAGGCCGCCATCGAAAACGGCCGGCTCCATTCCCCCGGCCAGAATCTTTACGTCTTTTCCGACTACGCCCTCCAGGAAATGGTGGGGAATTCCTTCGGCGGCTTTCCCGTGGAAGCCTACTTCCCCGCCGGCTTCCGCACCCTTCTGGAGCATGACCGGAATTCGGAGGTTTCCTACCTGGAGACTCTCTCCGTGTTTTTGGAGGAAAACATGTCCTACGCCAAAGCCGCCAGGCGGCTCTTCATCCATCGGAGCACCCTCATCGAGCGGATAGGCAGGATTTCCCAGGAGCTTCCCTTTGGCCTGGAGGACCCGGACAGGCGGCTGCAGCTTCAGATTATCCTGAAAGCACTCCAAATCGAGGCAAACGTACACGGCCGCTGACATGCCCGGAAGTTTCCCGGAACACAGGGAAAATCCTGCTCCGGCCCACTTTTCATTCCGCAAAAACGGCAAAAACGC
>CATJIW010000324.1 GCA_949740745.1 uncultured Lachnospiraceae bacterium
CGCCTTGCCGATTTTGCTTTCATATACTTTTTTGCGGTATACAATTGCACCAAACCAAGTAACAGGAACTACAACACACAGAGTGATAATTACAGCAATTATAATTCCTCCCACAGGAGCACCTCCTTATTTAGTTTTCATTGTACAATCACTTATCGCACGTAATGGCAGACATACCATAAGCACTGCAACATATACAATTTTAAACTTTTTTCCTGCCACTGTCAAGCATTATTGCACTATGTCCGGCAATATCGGTGATTTTTCAAAGATCTCCGGCCCCGCCGTTTTTCCCGAAGCACATTTCTCATAAAAGGGCTTCGGCCGCCGTCCGGCGATGGCATGCGACCCTGTGCCCCGGCCCTCTCACGGACAGGTCAGGACGGACGGACCGGCAGAGCTCCTCCGCCTCCGGGCAGCGGCCGGCGTAAACGCATCCTGCTTCGGCCCCTTTTCCTTCTGCGCCGCCCCAAACTCCTTCCCCGCCGGTTCCGCCGCAGGCAGACAAAAGCCGCCTGGCATAGGGATGACACAGGCAGTCAATGGCCTCGATCCCGGAAAGCGTTTCTACCAGAACGCCCCCATACATGACGGCCAGCCCGTCGGCCAGATAGTAAACGGCCTCCAGATCATGGGAAACCAGAATGCAGGTCAGGCCAAACCGGTCTTTCAGGTCCTTCAAAAGATTCAAAAGCTGCGCCTGCACCGACACGTCCAGGCTGCTTAAGGGCTCGTCCAGAATCAACAGCTCCGGCTTCGCCGCCAGTGTCCGGGCGATGCAGATCCTCTGGAGCTGCCCGCCGGAAAACTGCTTCGGGTATTTTCCCAAATCCTCCGGAGAAAGCCCCACCAGCTCCATAAGCCGGCCGGCCTCTTTCCTTCTCTCCTCCCGGTTCATGGAGAAAAAATTTTCCAGCGGCTCCGAAAGGATCTTCTCTGCCTTCAGATGAAGATTGACTGCGTCCATGCTGTTTTGAAACACCATCTGGATCTTCTGCCGGTCTTTTTTATAATCGGCAGGGGCCCCGCAGTATCTCACCTCTCCGAAATCCGGTTTTTCGATTCCCGCAATGATGCGGCAAAGGGTGCTTTTCCCGCAGCCGCTCTCCCCCACCACGCCGAGGCACCGCCCCCTTTCCAGAGAAAAAGAAACCTCCCGTACCGCCTCGGTCTGTTTTCCCTTCCGGCCCCGGTAGCTCCTGCCGACCCCGCAGACCTCCAAAACAGGCACCGTTTCGTTTTCTTCCCCCATGTCCTCTGCCTCCCTTTCCGGTTTCTGCCATCCTCTCCCAAACCGGCCTCTGCGCTTCCTTTTACTACACTTTCCCAGGCCTCCCGCCGGCCGCACCTCACCAAATGGGTCCCTCCCGCCGCCTCGAAAGAAGGGACCCTCTCCCTGCAGGCTTCCCCTGCGGCAGGGCATCTGGGAACAAAGGGACAGCCTGGCTCCGACAGCCTTTCCAAAACAGGCGGCCGCCCCTCCATGACCGGAAGCCTTTCTTTGGAAAAGGCCGGCCTGGAGGAAAACAGGCCGGCCGTGTAGGGATGGAGAGGCGTCTCCTGCACCTCCTTCAAAGAGCCGCACTCCACGATCCGGCCGGCATACATCACGCAGACCGTATCCGCCATCCTGGAGATCACCTTCAGGTCATGGGAAACCAGCAGAAGAGAAAGGCCCTCGTTTCTTAAAAGCGATTCCAGCAGCTGCAGGATTTCCTCCTGAACGGTGCTGTCAAGGGCGGTGGTCGGCTCGTCCGCAATGAGCATTCCCGGGCCGGCAAACAGGCTCAGGGCGATCAGCGCCCGCTGCAACATGCCGCCGGAAAGCTCAAAGGGATACTGCCTCATCAAGGCCTCCGGGTCTTTAAGAAGCATCCGCTCCAGACTGGCGGCCGCTTCCTGGCGGCGGCTTTTCCGATCCCGCCTTTTCACCCCCTCCATAAAATGAGAGCCCACTGTCATCCTTGGATCAAAGGCCGATAACGGATCCTGAACGATCATGGAGATCCGCCTGCCCCGAAAGGCGTCCATCTCTTTGTCATCTTCCAGAGGGAGCCGCTCCCCTTCCAAAAACACCTCTCCCTCCACCTGCCACTTCCGCTCCGTAAGAAGCCCCAGGACGGCTTTACAGAGCAGGGACTTCCCGCAGCCGCTCTCTCCGACAATCCCGGTGCAGCCGCCGGCCTTCACGGCAATATCCGCCGGAAAAACCACGGGAAGCGTCTTCCCTCTTTCCCGCAGGGAAACGGAAAGCCCTCTGGTGAAAAACAATGACTCTGTCCCATTCATGACCGTCTCTCCTCCAGCCTGTCCCGGAGCCTGTCGCCCAAGGCGTTCACTCCGATCACCAGCATCACCACGCAAAGCCCCGGCCAAAACATCATTTCCGGATGCTCCATATAATTACGCCCGTCATTGATCATCATCCCCCATTCCGCCTCCGGCGGCACAATCCCAAGCCCCAGGAAGGAGTAGCCGGACACGGCAAGGAGCGTGCTTCCAAAATCGATGGAAAACACCGGCAGAAGCTCCGGCAGAATCGAAGGCAGGATATGCCGTCTCAGAATTTTAAACCGGCCGCTCCCGCAGATACGGCTTGCCAGAATGGAAGTCCGGCCCGTTTCCGCTCTGGTCAGATTCCTTGTCATCCTGGCATACCAGATCCAGCGGGTAAAAAGCATGGCCATGCAGACGCTCTCAATGCCGGCTCCCCGGATGCTGACCACGATGAGCACCAGCACGATGCCGGGAAAGGAGCGGAGAACGTCGCTTCCCTTCATCAAAAAACCGTCGACATAACCGCCCGCAAACCCGGACAGCATCCCGATGCCCACCCCCAGCAGAGCCGAGACCGACGCCACGAGGACGGCATAGCCCATGGTATTGCGCCCTCCCCAAAGCACCCTGGAAAATAAGTCCCTGCCAAGGTAGTCCGTCCCAAGCAGATGCTCCGCCGACGCCTCCGCAAATTTGGCAGTCGGATCCGCCCGGTTGGGATCGCAGGGCGCAAGAACCGGCGCAGCCAGGCAGGCCAGCACAAGAAGGGCTAACAGGATTATGTAGATTCGGAATTTCATGGTCTTCTCTTTCCGGTGTGCCTATCACACCATCCGCTTCCAGGCCCTCCCGCCCAGGCGCAGCCTCGGATCCAAAAGTGCGCACGCTGCGTCCGAGATCAGGTTGGCAGTCACAAAAACAGCCGCCGTCAGAAGAATATAGCCCTGGATCATCGGATAATTTCTGGCCGCCACCGCACTGACGCACATTCTTCCAAGCCCCGGCCAGGAAAACACGTTTTCCACGATCACCGCTCCCGAAAGAATTCCCCCAAAATGAAGGCCCAGGGTCGTGACCACCGGCAGGAGGGCGTTGGGGATCACGTGGCGGAATACCGCCTGACGCCTGGAAAAGCCCCGCACCCTGGCGTAGGATACATAGGGCCGGTTCCGGATCTCCAGAATGCTGTTGCGCAGAAGCTTGGTGTAGGTGGCGGCATAAGAACAGGCCAGGGTAAAGGAGGGAAGGATCAGACACTTCAGTTCCCCGGCCCCCTGCACGGGAAGAAGCTTCCATTTTAAAGAAAACAGAAGCACCAGAAGAAACCCCAGCCAGAATTTCGGCATGGCCGCCCCAAGGAACGTAAATCCCCGGATCAGCCGGTCGGGAAGCCGGCCGGCGAAAAAGGCCGACAAGAGCCCAAACAGGGCGCTGAGGACAAACACCCAGCCAAGGGCCGCCAGAGCCAGGACCGCCGTATAGAAAAGATCAGTCCCAAGCTCCTCCGTCACCGGCCGTTTCGTCTGATAGGAATACCCCAGGTCCCCCTTCAAAACCTGCTTCAGCCATTTCCCGTACTGAACCGGCAGGGGAAGCTCCAGGCCGAGCTCCTCCCGGACCTGCGAAAGGCTCTCCTCCGTAAGAGGCGCATCGATCGAATTCAGATACGCCTCGGCCGGATCTCCCGGAAGCAGCCTGATCAGAAAAAATGCCGCCGCCGATATCAGGAACAGCAGAGGGATAAGCCCCAAAAACTGTCTGCATAAGTAACGAACCATAATCTTTATGTCTCTATTCTGCCCAGGTGACGCTTCCCACGTCTATGCTGTCCTTCCCGGAGGAAAGATCCAGTCCCCTCAAATCGCCCCGGCAGATCCCAAGCCTCGCAGTCACCGTGAGAGGCACATAGACGGCCTCCTCATGGAAGCTGCGCACAATGTAAGCAAAATTCTCTTTTAGTTTTTCCTCGTCCGTCTGGCTTAAGCAGTCGAGCATAACCTGATCCAGCTCCGCCTTATTGCTCATGCCCTTCTGGACCGTGTGAAACTTGTCGCCCTCCGACGCCATGGCCGCCAGCGTGGCATAAGGCTCATAGGAGCCGCCCCAGGAGCTGTAGATCAGGACGCTGAATTCCCCGGCCGCCCAGTTTTGACGGTACACCTGACTGTCCTGGGGGACGATATTTAACTGAATCCCGACCTCCGCATACTGGGACTGGAGGATCAGGCCCAGGTCCAGATCCTTGGTGACGGACGAATCATAAATCAGGTCAATCTCCAAAGCCTTTCCGTCCCTGGAGCGGACCGTGTCATTCCCCTCATAGACCCAGCCGCTCTCCTCCAGAAGCTGACCGGCTTTTTCCGGATCATAGCCATAAGGCTCAAGCCCCGTATCCGTGTAGGGAACCTCCTCCGAAAAATATGACGCAGCCGGAGGCTGCAGGCCCCCGAACATCCCCTCGGAAATGGCTTCCTTGTCCGTGGCATATTCCATGGCCAGCCGGACGTTCAGGTCCCCGGTAATCTCTCCCGCCGTGTTGATGTTCAGATTGGAAACGCTGGTGGTGGGAGCCGAAGCCGTATAAAAGCCTGCCGCTTCCATCTCCTTAAACATCTCCGCCGTGATCTGAGTCGAATCCACCATCAGGTCGATCTCCCCCGCCTTCAATGCGGAAGCCGCCGTGTTCACATCCGGAATCACCACCGCCTTCAGATACTGAAACGAAGGCTTCTCTCCCCAGTAATATTCGTTCCGTTCAAACAGGGCATACTGGTCCGCCACATATTCCTTCAGAACCCACATGCCGGTCCCAATGGGGCTTACAGTCCCGTTGTCATAGGGATCCCCCTCTGCCGGGAACCCCGCCTCCCCCAGCATCACCAGGGGACGGCTGAAGGTAAAATCATTTAACAGGGAATTGCAGGGAGCGCTCAGCTTAAGAACCAGCGTCCCCTCGTCCGGCGTTTCGATGCTGTCAATAGAGGACAGCGACTGGAGGAAGGAATATCCGTCCTGATGGCGCATAACCGCCTCAATATTCTTCTTTGCGGTCTCAGAATTAAATTCGCTGCCGTCGCTGAACTTCACGCCCTCCCGCAGATGGAAGGTATAGGTTTTTCCTCCGTCGGAAACCTCCCAGCTCTCGGCCAGCTCCGGAACGATCTCGCCGTTCTTCATGGCGACCAGGCTCTCATAAACCCAGTCCTGGGCGAACATCTGGCTTTTCATGGTGTGGGGGTTTAAATCTCCCACATCCTTGGCCGCCCGCACCACCAGCGTATCCTTCTCCTCATGGGCGGATATCGTCTCGCCCTGCCCTGCGCCTTTCGTTTCCTGGTTTTTTGTTTCCTGATTTTCCGTTTTCTCCGTTTGTCCTGCTTCTGACGCCTGGGCCTTCGAAGCGGTTTCCTCCGCCTTCGTTCCTCCGCAGGCCGTCAAAGATAACAGCAGCGTAAGCATAAGTACCGTACACAAAGCCTTTTTCTTCATAGTATCCTCCTTAAAATTTCCTGCATGAAAAAAGGAAACAGGCAGTTCCCCGCTTCCTAATACCACAAAAAGAAGGATAAAAAGCCGTGCGCACTTTTTATCTCTGTTTGAACGCTTAGTACAGGAAGCGCCAATGCCTTAAGACCAAGCAGGTTTCCTGACTTTGGTTCTTCGCCCTCCTGTGCCTTCTCATGCTCCCGCACAATGGCCTTTACAGAAACGCTCCCCTTCACAGTGACCAGTTCGTCTGAGAATCTCACTCAGTTCTCTTTTACCCGGAAATTCCGGCACTTGATCCGATTCATTTCGTTCCTAATTATAAACGATGATCCGCAGGCTGTCAACCGTCTCCCCCCGTTTTTCTGCATGTTTCTACGCTTCTTCTGCATAGGATATACAAATATTCCCCCAAGGATCATTCAAATGAACCGGTTTCTTATGCTCAAAGCGTTTCTCATCGGAGGCTCCATGCTGATCCCAGGCGTCAGCGGCGGCACCATGGCCATGATCTTCGGCGTCTACGGCCGCCTGATCCGGGCCGTAAGCTCACATAAAAAAGAAGACCTGCTCTTTCTGCTCCGGTTCGCCTCCGGCGCAGGGTCGGCCTTTCTCCTTCTCTCCGTCCCCATGGCGGCCCTGAACCGGCATTTTCCCGCAGAAATGGCCTTTTTCGTCCTGGGCGTCATGATCGGGGGCGTCCCCGTCATTTACCGGGCCGCCGGACAACCCGGACTCTCCGGCCCTGTTGCGGCATATCTTGCCGCCGGCATCGCCCTGGTCCTTCTGCTCCGGCTCCTTCCGGACCGCCTCTTCCAGGGAGGAAGCGTCTCCCTTTCCGGGATCCTGATCCAGTCCGCCGCCGGGATCCTGGGCGCCCTGGCCCTGATCCTGCCCGGAATCTCTTTCTCTTCCATGCTTTACGTCATGGGGGTTTATGATTTTATCTTAAATGCCCTGGGAACCGGGCAGATCTTCCTGCTGGCCCCCTTTCTCGCCGGCGGGCTGGCCGGAGTCCTGTTCCTGACCCGCTTTCTGGATAACGCCATGAAGCGCCATCCGAAAGCCTCTTACATGGTCATTCTCGGCTTTGTCATGGCCTCCCTCTGGGACATCTTCACCGCCCTCCCGGCCATGCCCCGCGGCGAACGCCTGCTGCTCTGCCTTTTCCTGTCTGCGGCAGGCTTCCTGATTACCGTCCTTATGGCAAAGGCGGATTCCTCCCCTCCCCCTCCGGCCCCGGACACTCGTCTTTCTGATACAGATAATTCCAGGAAACCGTCGCCGGAAGAGAGCCGAACTCGTTTCTGTCGATTTCTTCTGCCACGCCGAAGGCACTGACCCGGATAAGCCGTTCTGCCAAAGACATGGAATCTGCCAGGTTCACCGCCAGGATTACCACCGCAATCCTCTTATCCAAAAGCATTTTCAGCATCTGCCAGATATACATCCGGTGGGGCAGATCCGCCCCGCGGAAGGGCTGGATGCAGAACACCGTCTTCGGCCGCTGCAGCAGGATCCTCGTGTAAACCAGCCGGCATTTCTGCCGTTCCGAAAGCTGATCCGGATAAAGGGAAAAAAAGGCTTCCCCCAGCTCTTTCCCGTACTCCTGCCGGATGCTGTCCCGGATCCTTCTGCTGCTCCACACGCGGGACATCCGCCTGGAAAGCCCAAAGCAGAGATTGTCCATGTTGTTCAGCTCCGGAAACAGCATGGTTTTTGCCGGCTCTCCCTTAAGAACCGCAATATTCCGGTTATTCGGAAGCCGCACCTGTTTCCCCTCCATGCGGATCCTGCCTCCCGTCACTGCCTCTTCCCCTTCCAAAAGCCCCACCAGCTTCTGAAATACCCCCTCGCTGAGGCTCTGGAGCACCAGGCACTCTCCCTCCCGGACATCAAAGGTCAGGTTTTTAAGGCCGCTGCAGCAAATCCCGTCAAAAAAAAGAATCTGCCTCCGTTCCTCTAAAACCTTCCTTACCTGTTCCAGATGCCCCCTGACCATCCGGTTATATTCCCCCGTATAAAACCGCAGCGCATCCTCTTCCATCTCGGAACACCTGGTAACCTTCTGGATCCTCCCATGGGCAAACAGAGAGGATCGTTCACAAATCTGGAGAAGCTCCTCATAGTGCATGCTGATATAGAGAAACGAAACGCCTCCGGAGGCATAATGGCGGAGAATTTCATGGAGCTTCTCCAGCTCTGCCCCGTTTACGACGGTGCTGACCTCACAGAGAACGATCAGCCGGTGGCCCAGGATGACCGCCCGAAGGATCTCCACCACGATCCGCTCAAAGGCAGTCAGCTTTTCCACGTACATGTCTGCGGAAATATCCACGCCGATCTCCTGAAAAAAGGGCTCAAGCTGTCTTTGCAGAAGGGCCGGGCGTATGATCCTCTGCCGGAAGCCGCGGCGTATGACGAACACATTGTCCGACACGGTCAGGCCCTCCGCCAGGCTGCTCCTGGTCCGCACGATGCTGATCCGGTTATAGCTTTTCCCAAAGCTTCTCCAGGAATTAACCATGGTCCCGCCATAATACACATACCCGTCATACAGGGGCAGATTGGTGCGGAGCAGCCTTAAAAACGTCTGGATCCCATAGGCATTGATCAGGAGCAGGCCCATGATCTCTCCCTCATAGATCTGCAGATTGAAATCCTCAAGCTGGGTGTTCCCCTGCTCGATGCAGGTGACCCGTTCCATCCGAAATATCTCCCGCCGCATTATAAAATCCCCTTCTGTCTGATCTTTTCTTCATCAAAGGCCGTGGGAAGAGTGATCTCCACATCCGTCCCCGCCCCGGCCATGGAATAGACATGCATGCCGTATTCCTCCCCGAAAATCAGATGGATCCGGTTGTTGACGTTCACCAGGGCAATCCCTCCTTTTTCCGGCTCTCTGCCGCATTCCAGAGATTTTCCGTCCCGGCCCAGACGGCGGTTCAGCCTGGCCAGGGCCTCGTCATCCATTCCCACCCCGTCGTCGCAGATCCAGATGATCAGGCGGCTGTCCGTCCGTTCAAACCGGATCCTCAGGTTTCCCGTCCCCACCTTCGGCTCCGTCCCGTGAATGATGCTGTTTTCCAGAATGGGCTGAAGGGTCAGCTTCGGGATGCGGCAGCTCATGATTTCCTCCGACTCATATTCTACATGGAGCCTGAGCCGGTCGCCGAACCGGTATTTCTGGATGCGGAAATAGGTCTCGCAGTTGTCTAACTCCTCCTCCACCGAAACCAGATTCTCCACCTTGGTAATGGTGTAGCGGAAAAATTTTGCCAGGGCCTCCGTCATGTCGGCCACACTGCCAAGCCCTGCGAGCAGGGCCTCTCCCCGGATGCTTTCCAGAGTGTTGTACAAAAAATGAGGGTTGATCTGGTTCTGGAGCGCCAGATACTGGGCCTGCCGTTTATTTAATTCCATGGTCTGCGGAGAACGGAGCACCCGTTCCACCGCCTCCCACTGCTCCTTTGTGGAGGGAGTGAGCAGGGTCATCTGCAGATTCTGCTTGCTGTCCAGTATATAACCGTCCAGGAACCGCCTGGCAAGCAGCTCCGACCGCAGATACGGGTGCACGATCCAGATCAGAAAGGCAGACAGATCTCCCAGGAAAAAAGCCAGGCAGAGAAAGAAGAGCCAAAGTCCCGCCTTTCCCTGAAAAAAGAGGAACAGGAAAACAAATGCCTGCGCCAGGAGGGCCGCCAGGGTGATCCCTCCCACGAGAAGCACGCGGTTTGAGATATAATGTATCCGGAACAATTTTTTCAAAACGCCTCTCCTTTATCCGTACAGCTTCCGGTAAGTAGACGGCCGGACTCCCGTAGCCTTTTCAAAGGTGCGGGTAAAGTGCTTCACGTCATTGTAGCCGACCCTCCGGCAGACGGCGGCCACCGGCTCGTTTGTCTCCCGAAGCAGGATCTTCGCCTGCTCCATCCTCAGATGGATCAGATATTTCGCAAAGCCCTCTCCCTCCGTTTTTTTGAACAGGACGCTGAAATAAGCCGGATTTAACCCCACGTAGCCGCTTACCTCCTCCAGTGTGACGGGCTCGCTGAAATGGTTTTGGATGTACTCCTTGGCCTGCCGCACCGGCCGGTCCGCATCCTGTTCGTGTTTTTTCCGGACCTCCCCGATCTGCTCTTCCAGAAGCGCCTTCAGCAGGACGAATAACTCCTCCGCACTGCCGCACCATTCGCACCGTTCGTCAAATTCCTGCAAAAGCTCCGTCCGGTTCCGGCTCTCCAAATGGCTGAGAAACAGACTGGCGGCGGAATGGATCAGCTCCAGGATCTCGTAGCCCCGCACGTCCCGTACGGTCTTTACGGCGTTTTCCAGCTCTGAAACGGCGCCGGACGCCTCCGTCACGCTCATAACCTCCGCCGCATGGATCACCTTCCGCAGATATTTTTCCAAAAGCCTCTGCTCGTGCAGGAAAGATGCCTCCGGCATCCGGTCCAGGATCCGTCCGCTCCCCTTTACCAGGCGCTCCTTCACGATCATGGAGGCTTCATAAACCGAGTCCTCCAGCTCCTCCGGGCTCCCAACGGCCCGGCCCGCCGCAAGCGTGACCTGAACGGGACCGTAAAGGGCCTGCTGGGCCTTTAACTGATTCAGGCAGTCCTTCAGCCCCCTGCGGACCTCCTCCCGCTTCCCGTTTCCGTAATTTAAAATCCCCACGCAGGAGGAACCGTTCCGTCCGAAGGCCAGCTCCGTACACCGGGAACGAAGGCCGCTCTCCAAAATGCTCTCTGCCTTTTTCATTAAACCGTACAGCCCCGCCTCCGTCAGGGCTTCCGGCCTGCCGTCAAACTTGAGCCACGCCGCCTGGAAAAGGCCGGGCTCCACCTGCAGATAATATTCCTCCCGCAAAATTTCCAGAGACAAACGCTCCCCCTTCTGCAGGAGCAGCTGGCGGATCAGTCCCGTCCGAAGCCGTCTCAGGTCATTTTCGCTTTTCCGGAATAAAGGCCCGTTCCCCTCTGCCGCCGCCTGTTTTTCCAGGATCCGTTCCTTAAACTTCCTGAGCGTCGTATTCAGTTCCTCCTGATCGACCGGCTTCAGCAGATAATCTCCCACCCCGAATTTAATGGCCGTCTGCGCATATTCAAAATGCGCATAGCCGCTGATAATCACAATCTCAACCTCCGGCCGGAGCTTTTTGACCTGTTCGATCAGGTCCAGGCCGCTTAAGCCCGGCATCCGGATGTCCGTGATCAGGATATCCGGTTCCAGCTCCTGCGCCAGCGCTATGGCTTCGGGACCGTTCCTGGCAATGCCTGCCAGCTGAAGCTCCAGGGCCTCCCACTCCACCAGGGCCGTGATCAGCTTGCAGATCCGCTCTTCGTCGTCTGCGATCATTACACGAAGCACTGCATTCCCCCCTCCCCCAAGGTTCTTCTTTTATTGTAACCGAAACCTGCTTTCTCTGGCAAGTATACTTTAATGCCTGCGTTTCCATATCCCTGCCCCCGCAGGCGGCACGAAAAAATCCGCTCTCCGCCTGCCCCCGGCCGGCGCCATACATCAGGCATAAGAAGTTCCGAATTAACGAGGAAACCCGCCGGAAACAGGTTCCGGCGGACTTTCCTTGTCATAAAACAGCGTTCTGCCGTTTTTATTTTGTGAGAACGGAAACACCCGTATCCGTCACGGCGCCGCCGAGGGACTCGCCCTCAAGGGCTTTCACGCAGGCTTCCACGCCCATGGTGCCCATCACGTCAGGATTCTGAGCCATGGTGCAGAGGATGTGGCCGTCTTCGATCAGGTTCAGGATGGCGTCGGACTTATCGAAGCCTACGCCGATGATCCCGGAGCCGTTGGCCTTGATGGCGTTTCCGACACCGGTGGTAGCTCCCTCATTTGCGCCGAAGATGCCTACCACTCCC
>CATJIW010000325.1 GCA_949740745.1 uncultured Lachnospiraceae bacterium
GGTCTGCCTTCTGGGGACCAGGGGGCGCCCGAAACGCCAGTGTGCGGGAATCCACCAGTTTGTGATCTCCCATATCGAGCAGCACAGCAGGAAACCGGATGAAGTGCGGGAGAAGATCGTGAAGCTCATGGGGGATGTCCCAAGGCTGGAGCTGTTCGCAGGGCAGCAGACGCCGGGATGGGATGTGTGGGGGAACGAGGTGGATCCCAGTACCAGGATGCCGGAGAGGAAGGAGGGGTTTTTATAGAACAGGATGCCAGAAGGCTGCTGATGGAGCGGCTGGACGAGAGCATAAAGAGCCATGCGGATATGCTGGACGCAGGTAATATCGGCAGTATTTATGACCTGCAGGAACTTTCAGAGATCCATTATTACCTGAAAGCGGAGCATGAATTCACCCCGGCGGAGGTAGAGGCGCTTCTGTCTTTCCAGGATCCGCTGGATGTGGCCCGGTGGTGCTGGGAGGAAAATACCCATGGGCACAGTTTCCCAATCTGTGACATTATGCGGGAAATCGATGCCTATAAGCGGTTTGAGCCATCGGCAGGCAGGGCGGCAGTGGAGGAAAGGTATTCGCAGTTCCGGGAGGTGCTGGCGGGCAATTTCTTTGGTTACAGGAAGGAGCTGCTGTCCTGGGACAGGGAGAAACTGATCGACCATGCGGGGGAGATCGCGGAGGCTACGGACACCTTCTGGGCCCTGATGGGCGATTATGCCCCGGTCATGGAGGAAATGGACTTCTTCCTCCAATTTGACGACCCCCTCCAGAAGATTAGCCAATTTGGCCCGTTTGAAGATATCAATGCGGCCATGCGGGCACTGTATGACAGCCGGGAGGAACTGATGGAGGAAGTATCTGGGGCGCCGCCCACGGAACAGGGGCTCCCCGCGGAATCTGTCCGGGAACGGCTGCGTACGGCAATGAAAGAAGTGGAAGGCCGGCCAACAATCCCGGTGCACGGTGACAACTGTAAGAATATACCAAGACTGGAGGTGAGATAAATGCCCTATGTACCCGTACCCAAAGATTTAACGAAGGTAAAGACAAAGGTCGCCTTCAACCTGACGAAGCGCCAGCTTGTCTGCTTTTCCCTTGCCGCCCTGGTGGGCGTGCCGGTGTACTTCCTGACCCGGAAGGCCGTGGGGAACTCGGCGGCCGTGCTTATCATGATCGGGCTGATGATGCCCTTTTTCTTTTTCGCCATGTATGAGCGCGACGGGCAGCCGGCGGAGGAGATCTTAAGGGACCGGCTGCGGCATAAGCTCTGGCCGGGAAAACGTCCGTACCGGACGGAGAACCTTTACCGGACAATCAGCAAAAAGGAGGTAGATACGATTGCCAA
>CATJIW010000326.1 GCA_949740745.1 uncultured Lachnospiraceae bacterium
AAAATTCATGGTCGCTCCCTACGCGGGAGCGTGGATTGAAATCCGTCCGCCAGTGTGAGCTCGATCCCCTGCCGGCGTCGCTCCCCACGCGGGAGCGTGGATTGAAATAGGAAAGGTTTAAGGAGGTGCGTTAATGGGCGGAGTCGCTCCCCATGCGGGAGCGTGGATTGAAATAGAAAAGCAAATTTCTTACGCAAAAGATATCATGTCGCTCCCCACGCGGGAGCGTGGATTGAAATTTTTACGCAGATAAGCGAATCAAAAGATTGCGTGTCGCTCCTTACGCGGGAGCGTGGATTGAAATTGATAATATGTGGTCCAATGTCAAAGAGGTTGGGTCGCTCCCCAAGCGGGAGCGAGGATTGAAATCAATCGTGTGCGGCGGGGGTGGCAAACACTTTGGTCGCTCCCCATGCGGGAGCGTGGATTGAAATAGGAATAACGGAAAGATCATTGCGGACTTGCAAAGTCGCTCCTCATGTGGGAGCGTGGATTGAAATTTCGGCATGGTTCGCATAATATGCTTGACGGCTTCCTGTCACTCCCCATGCGGGAGCGAGGATTGAAAATTATATCTCCCTGCCCCCTTATTCGCTCGCTTCTCGGGCAATTGGGAAACGGGAAATTGTGGAGTTCTGGCAATATGTCCGTTCAAAGCCTGCTGCGCCAGGAGTTCTGGCAAGCCCAGGACCGCAGAAGTCAGTTGGGAAAGAGTTTCTCCTGCCTTCTCTGGTCTTGCTTCCACGGCGCAGAGGGCTATTCCCGGAAATATTGCCAGAAAATTCAATGAATTTTTGAACTTCGCAATTACCAGGTTTCGCCAGCTTTGGTCGCTTTTCTATTGGAAGAACAAATCCTTCGGTTATTCCGGCAGCTGATGAAATATCTCTAAATAACAGTTTTAAGTTCATGGGTGCTTTTTTCAGTGTTATATCGGTTATACGGTTTCCCATTTCCTGCTTTGATCCCCGTTACTTCCTGGTCGATACCTGGGATACTCTACAAACTACCGGGAAAGATTATGACAATTACTTCCTGGAAAAGCCCTCTGCGCCATGGAAATGAGACCATGGAAAACAGGAGGGCTCATGCCCGACTGTTTTCTGCGCTTATGGGCTCATTGGAATGTCTGGCGCAGCAGGCTTTGGACGGAATAATTGTCATAATCGGCTTTCCCATTTCGAGCTTCGCAATTTAAATACTAATTTGATAAAGGAGAACTTGCAATGATATTTCAAGATAACGTAATCAAAGAATATTTAAAAAATGTTTTTTTTATAACTGGAACACCCTGCGGTGGAAAGACAACCGTTTCACGGGAGCTGGCTAAACGACACAACTTATTAGTTTATGATGTGGACGAGCAGTTTGAAAATCATCGAAAAATTTCAAGTACTGCTTTTCAGCCATCAATGAATAAAGCTTTTAAAGATGCAGATGAGTTTTTTGGGCGTACGGCAGAAGAATATAAAGAATGGCTGATTCATAATACAAGAGAACAGCTGGATTTTGTATTATTGGATTTGATTCGCCTTTCACAAAATAAAATTGTATTGTGTGACTGCCATTTGACAGTAGAAGAGGCTGAAAAATATACGGAAGCATTCCGAATCGTGTTTTTGATAAAAGAACCGTCAAATTTAATTGAGGATTACTGTAATCGTCCCGATCATCAGGGATTCAGTGCCTTTATTCACAGCGCCTCTGATATTGAAAAAGCAAAGATGACATGCAATGCAGCCTTAAAGGCTCTCAATGAGAAAAGATATAATGATATCAAGGGCAGTAACTATTTGTGGATTGAACGGACTGAAAACAGTACGGTTGAGGAAGCTGTAAGAAAAGCAGAGCAGCACTTTGGATTTGCCAAATGAAAATCCTGATCCTCCAGTATGCCGGGGAGGAGAATGGAGTAAGCAGAAGCGGTAAGGATAATCGTAAAAAACCTCCTGTGATATAGTGAAAATGGTGCCGAAGGCCAAATTCAAAACCACAGGAGGCGGTCCAAATGGACAGTAAAGGTTTATGGAATGCCGTTATGCCTCAGGCAGTTCCACCAGCGCACAGCAGTTGGGCTGGTCGATCTTTAAAGGGGCGGCATGCATGTAAAAATAATTCTTTTCCGGCACCCAGGTGAAAAAGGTCATGGTGCTGGTTTCATGGTTGACGGAATAGATATATTTCCCGCCGGGCATCATACCAATATCCTTGGGGTACTCGCCGCTGACAGGGAGGACTACCCGCTGCGTGAGAAGCCCTGTTTTTTCATCCCGTTCAAAAATACCGATGCTGTTGTCGCCGGCGTTGGAGCAGAGGATCAGCTTTCCGGCAGGACCGAAGCGGAGAGCGGCAGCGGCGTTGACATTGCTGTGATTTTTTCCAACGGTGGAAATGGTTTGCAAAAGTTCAAATTTCGGATAGCCGGAGCTTCCGTCGTAGGAGTAAACCGAGATATAGTTCTTTAACTCGGAGATCACGTACATAAAGTTTCCGTCCTTGGAGAACCGCAGGAAACGAGGGGCGGATTCCAGCTCGCAGCGGACCGTGTCCACCAGCTTGATCTTTCCGTTTTCCCTGTCGAAGCGGAAGATCCTGATCTGGTCGATACCGAGGTTGGCGGCACAGAGGAACTTTCCGTCGGGCGTCAGGCGGGAACAGCTGATGTGGGGACGGAAATTCCGCTCGGCGATGCTTCCGATGCCCTTGTCATAAAAGCCGTCGGTGATCTCGCCGGCGCTTCCGTCCTCGTTGACCCTGAGAACGGTCACCTTCCCGTCATGATAGCCGGAGACGAACATGAATTTCTGCTCCGGATCCGTGGAAATATGGCAGCCTCTCATGCCGCGGATGGTGGCAAGGCCCATGCGCTCTAAATCTCCGTCCGGCAGAATCCGGTAGCTGACAATGCCGTTGTCAGCGATGGAGTACAGCCTGGAGCCGTCCCTGGAAGCGGAGACGTAGGAGGCGTTGAAGATCGGGACCTCTTTTCGCTTCGTCATAGTTCCGTTTTCCACATCCACGTCGAGAATGGTGATTCCCTTGCTGTTTCCGATATATGTGTACGAACCTACATATGCTGCATATCTCTTTTTCAAAATATTTTCCTCCTGCTCATGCGGCCGTTAAGCGGTATCCCCTGTGGACGTTTGGCCTTTTTAAGCAGTATAACATATCGAAAAAAAAATGTTAAGCCCCTGAGAAAGGATTTCGGCCGTTTATCCGGGAATGATTCTGGCCCGGAGGGAGAGCCGGAAGGGCGGCGGCGGAAAGACCGGATCCGGCCAGGAGGAAGCAGGGCCTCCAAAATGACGAAATTGTCACCGGGGCTGTCACCGGAATGTCACGTTGCCATGGTAGGATGGAATCAGACAAGAGAGAAAGAAACAGCATGTCAATAGAAAATATGGAGGAATGAAGACGTGGAAGTATTGCGAGTGGAGAATTTATGTAAGACCTACGGCGTGGGCGACACCAGGGTAGACGCCCTCAGAAATGTGTCCTTTACGGTAGAGAAAGGGGAATTCGTGGCGATCGTCGGGCCCTCAGGCTCCGGGAAATCGACCCTGCTCCATATCCTGGGAGGCGTGGACCGGCCCACCTCCGGGAGCGTGATCATTGACGGAACGTCGATTTACGAGTTAAACGAGACGAAGATGGCGATTTTCAGAAGAAGGCAGATCGGCCTGATCTACCAGTTTTACAATCTGCTCCCGGTGCTCAACGTGAAAGAAAATCTGACGCTTCCCCTTCTTCTGGACGGACAGAAGCCGGATATGGATTATCTGAAGGAGCTTGCCGGGGTGCTGGGCCTCTCCAAACGGATGAACCACCTGCCCAATCAGCTTTCCGGAGGGCAGCAGCAGAGGGTTTCCATCGGAAGGGCGCTTATTAACCATCCGGCCATTGTGCTGGCCGACGAGCCTACGGGAAACCTGGATTCCAAAAACAGCGCGGAGATCGTGGAGCTTCTCAAGGAATCCAACTTAAAGTACCATCAGACACTGGTCATTATTACCCATGACGAGCGGATCGCCCTCCAGGCGGACCGGGTGATTTCCATTGAGGACGGGCAGATTTCCGGCGACCAGTGGCAGAGGGGCAGGGAAAGCCGGGCCAGGGAGGCCGGCTGGAAGCGGGAGGTGCAGGCATGAATATCGTAAGCAGGGTTACGGTTCAGCACTTAAAGCAGAATAAAAAGAGGACCATTGTCACGATCCTTGGAATTATGCTTTCCGTGGCGCTTATTATGGCCATCTCCGCCTTTGCGGAATCCTTTCTGGACATGATGCGGCAGCAGGAGATTGCCATTAACGGAGACTGGCATGTGAATTTTGATGAGGTTCCTGCCGGCCGGGTTTCTGAGATCACGGAAGATCCGGAGGTGAAGAAGGCGCTGGTCAGCAGGGAAGCGGGAGCGGCCCTGTTAGAGGGCTGCAAGAACGAGTCAAAGCCCTATCTGGCCATCCGGGCCTACGATCCGGGTGCCATGGAGGAGTATCCCCTTACGCTTCTGGAGGGGCGTCTTCCCCAGGCAGAGGGCGAGATCGCTCTGCCGAAGCATCTGGAAACAAACGGCGGCATTGACTGGAAGGTGGGCGACACCATCACCTTAAATCCCGGGACCAGGATGATCCATACGACGGAGGGGGACCAGGAGGCGCCTTTCTATTACCCTTATTATGAGGGGGAGGAGACGCTGGAGGATACTCATGAGGAGACCTACACGGTAGTGGGGATCATTGAGCGGCCTGCCTTTGAGGGCTACAGCCAGGGCTCCTATACGGCCATTACCTGGCTGGATGTGAACGGGCTCGGAGCGGAAGAGAATGTGACGGTGAGGGTCCAGGTGGAGCACTTGGACAACGATCTGTTCACCTGGGGCGACGAGAAGGCGTCCGCTCTTTCTCTGGAGCATTCATTTAACGACAGTCTGTTATCTTTTTACATGCTTTCCGGGAATGACACCATCGTGACCATGTTAAGCCGGGTCAAGTGGGTTATGATGCTCATTGTGGCAGCAGGCTCCGTGGCAGTCATCTACAGCTCCTTTGCCATCTCCATTTCGGAGAGGAGCCGGTATCTGGGAATGCTGGCCAGCGTGGGGGCCACCAGAAAGCAGAAACGAAACTCCGTATTTACGGAGGCGGTGATCCTGGGGCTTATCGGCATTCCTCTGGGACTGCTCCTTGGTTTTGCGGGCGTGTTCGTGACCACCCGGTGTATCCGGGGGCTGGTGAGCAGCACCTTTGGGTTTTCTTTGGGGATGGAGCATGTGACCATGCGGGTGATCGTCTCCTGGCCGGGGATCCTTGGCGCAATTGTTCTTGCAGTGGTGACAATCTTTATTTCGGCCTGGCTCCCGGCGAAGCGGGCGTCGAAGATCACTCCGGTGGAGGCCATCCGCCAGAATCAGGATATCAAGCTGTCCACAAAGCAGGTGAAGACTGCGGGGATTACCAGAAAGCTTTTTGGATTCGAGGGGGAGCTGGCCTTAAAGAACCTGAAGCGGAACAAGAAGCGTTACCGGGCGACGGTTCTCTCTCTGATCTTCTGTATTGCCCTGTATTTGAGTGTGTCTTCCTTTACGGCTTACTTAAAAGGCGCTTACCGGATGGGAATCGGAGTGGATTCTGTCAATCCGCCGGATGTCTCCGTGACGATTTACCCGGAATCCGGCCTTGGCGGGGCGCAGGCAGATTCCGCCGGGGAACAGGATAAGGAGGCGCAGGAAAGGGCCAGACAGGAGAATCTGGAAGAGCGGGCCGCAAAGATTCGGTCCATGGACCACATTACCCGGTGCGTGACTCAGGTGAGCGGCTGGATGAATGTTTTTCTGACTGACGGAGAGAGCCTTGCCGGGGATACGAGACAGGCGCTGGAGGAAAGAGGCGGCGAGAGCGTCGGCGGACAGGACATGGGGCCGTATTTGATGAATATGGAAGTGATCGGACTGGACCGGGAGACGCTGTCGGCCTTTGCAGACCAGGCGGGCGCAGATCAGGAACTGCTGTTTGACGAGTCAAAAACGGGAGTCATTTTGGTCAACCGGAGAGGCGACCTGACGGACGGACGCCGTTCCTGGAAGGAGATCTGGGATGTGAAAGCCGGGGACGTCATTGAGGGAAACCGGTGGTGCCTGATTGAAAAAGGTTCGGAGCTTCCGGAGGAAGGCGTGGTGGCAAGAGAGGACGACAGCGGCTTTGCGGACGTGTTGGTTCCTTTTGAAATGGATGTGGCGGGAGTGACGACGGAGCTCCCCCTGGGAGGTGGTTACAGTGATGATATCAATCGTGTTCTGGTGTATACAACTATTGAGAATGCCATAAAGCTTGATTTTGAAGGAAATGAGGTCGGCGGTCAGCGGCAGCTTCTGATCATGAGTGACGATTATGAGTCTCTGCTGGATGACATTTCCGACCTGCAGAAGGACGAGGGCAATCTGTACGCTTACAGCTACAGGCAGGAGATGGAGAGCGTGAACAATGTGCTGCTTCTGATGAATGTGTTCGTGTACGGCTTCATTATCCTGACGGCCCTCATCTGCGTCACCAGCATTTTTAACACCATCTCCACCAGCATGGCCCTTCGCAGAAGGGAGTATGCGATGCTTAAATCGGTGGGAATGGACCCGAAACGGTTTAACCGGATGATCGCCTATGAGAGCGTGTTTTACGGGCTGAAGGCCCTGCTCTATGGGCTTCCCATCGGCCTGCTGCTGATGTTCGGCATTTATGCTTCCATTGCAAGCGCCATTGAGACCGGCTTCTACATTCTCTGGAATCAGGTGATTATCGCCGTCATAAGCGTTATGCTGGTGGTGGGGATCACCATGTGGTATTCCTCCAGAAAGATTAAAAGGGCCAATGTGGTGGATGTGCTCAAGGACGAGAATATTTAAAAGTGATCGGATGGTTTTTCAGGCATAACGGGAAACCTTCAGACAGGAAAGAAAACGGTTTTTCTGAGGAAGAGCCGTTTTTTTCTGTCTGAAGGCATGCGGCAGGGGATAAAGAAAACAGGAATACAGGCTTGATAAGGCGTTATAGATGAAATATAATTGTCTTAATAACGCAAAGGCAGAGGAGAGCATTATGACCAGAGAAGAATTCCGTACATTGACAGAGCGAGAGCTCGTACTTTTAGACGGAGCCACCGGTTCCAATCTGATGGCGGCAGGGATGCCCAGGGGTGTCTGCACCGAAGCCTGGATCTGTGAGAACCCTCAGGTGCTGACTGAGTTGCAGCGGGGATATCAAAAAGCCGGATCCAGGATCATACTGGCGCCGACCTTTTCCGCCAACCGGATGAATCTGGAGGACCGGGGGCTTGGAGACCGGGTCGAAGAGATCAACCGGAGGCTGGTTTCCATTACCAGGGAGGCGGTGGGAGCGGATTTCCTGGTGGGAGGGGATCTGACTACCACAGGAAAGACGGCCGAGGATTACGGCATGCTGCTGGATATTTATAAAGAACAGATCGGGATTCTTTCGGAAGCGGGAGTTGATCTTTTAATGGCAGAGACCATGCTGGGACTGGAGGAGACTCTGGCGGCCCTGGAGGCGGCCAGGGCGGTCTGTAATCTGCCGGTCCTCTGTTCCCTGACGATCGAGTCGGACGGAAGCCTGTTTTTCGGCGGCAATGTTTTTGATGCGGCAGAGGCGCTTTCGGAAATGGGAGCCGATGCGGTGGGAATCAACTGTTCCGTGGGGCCGGACCGGCTGGAGGCCGTGGTGCGGAACATCAAAAAGGCAGTAAATGTCCCCGTTCTGGTGAAGCCCAATGCGGGCATGCCGACGATTACGGATACGGGAGACGCCGTCTATTCCATGGGAGCCGATGAATTTGCATTCCATATGGAAAAGCTTGTGAAGGCGGGAGCCGATATTATCGGCGGCTGCTGCGGGACCACGCCGGAGTATATCAGGAGGGTGGCGGAGAGATGCTGCAGCAGATCA
>CATJIW010000327.1 GCA_949740745.1 uncultured Lachnospiraceae bacterium
AAAATACCGCTTTGACATCTTTGGAGTGTGGAGAAAATAACCTGACCAGTTTGGACGTAAGCAAAAATACCGCTTTGACGTCTTTGGAGTGCATATGGAATAATCTAACTAGTCTAGACGTAAGCAAAAATACTGCCTTGACATCTTTGGATTGCTACGCCAATAACCTAACCAGTCTGGACTTGAGCAAAAACATATATCTAAAAACTATAGGTGAATGGCCGCAGAATGCTACAGTCAAGGTTTCTCTTTCAACTCCAATCCAGTTTGATTTGTCCACGCTTCCAGACTTTGACGTATCCAGAGTGACATTTATTGAAGGCGGAAGTATTTCGGGAAATATTTTAACAGTAAATCCGAAACCAGGGTATGTAACATATACATACGACAGCAAAGCCCCATCAATGAAAGATATGAATTTATCATTTTGTCTTTATTTCGACAAAACCGACGATTCACAGACAACGCCCGGTATTCCGACCTCTGGAACTGGCATTTCCTACCAGACTCATGTACAAACCTACGGCTGGCAGAATCCCGTTTCTAACGGCAAAGTAGCAGGAACCAGCGGACAGGCGAAGCGGTTAGAGGGGATCAAGGTTTCTGTATCCGGCAACCCCAACCTTGGTGTACAGTATACAACCCATGTGCAGTCTTATGGCTGGCTTCCGTGGGCGAGAAATGGGGAATTTTCCGGAACAGAAGGAGAGGCCAAACGTCTGGAAGCGATCAAGATTCAGTTGACAGGAGCAGACAGAGATAAATATGATATTTATTACCGTGTCCATGCTCAGTCCTATGGCTGGCTGAATTGGGCGAAGAATGGGGCGGCGGCGGGAACCGCTGGTTTGTCCAAGCGTCTGGAAGCGATTCAGATTCAGATCGTAGAGAAAGGAAAGGCGATCAATACAAAAGCAGAAGGGATTTCTTCCGCCAGAAATGAAGCGTATATTGCAAACTCAGGAAATGCACCTGTCGTTGGCGGAGCGGACGCACCAAACGTTTCCTATAAAACTCACGTACAGACTTACGGCTGGCAGGGTTTAAAGCACAACGGACAGATGTCAGGAACCAGCGGACAGGCGAAGCGGCTGGAAGGAATTTGTATCAATTTAAGCAACCTTCCTTATTCCGGCGGCATTACCTATCAGACCCATGTACAAACTTACGGCTGGCAGGGATGGAAATCTAACGGAACGATGTCAGGAACCAGCGGACAGGCGAAGCGGTTGGAGGCAATCGAAATCAAGCTGACCGGGGAAATGGAAAAGCATTATGATGTTTATTACCGTGTCCATGCTCAAACCTATGGCTGGATGGGATGGGCGAAGAACGGAGCTTCCGCCGGAACTGCTGGTTTATCGAAGCGGCTGGAAGGGATTCAGATCGTGCTTGTACCAAAGGGAAATGCAGCACCAGCAAATAATTATGGCGGTATCGTTTCTGTAAGGACATCAGCATTTGTCCAGAAATAACTTAAAACTTAACCTAATATTTTTAGCAAGTGGCAGCAGGACATCAACTTCCTGCTGCCGCTTTCAATTCTGCCTTATACTTATAGTAGGAATTTCTGGAAATCCCCGCTATCTTAATCACTTCTGAGTCGGTATTCGTACCATTAAAATCCTTGCTATTCTTCAAGATGATTTCTTTTGCGGCAATCTCTTTCTTTGTCACATACTTGTTACCTTTGATTCTGCCGATCTGCTTCCCGTTCAGTTTAGCGGTTTTGATTCCCTCAGAAGTCCTCTGATGTAAGTCTGAGACCTCTTTTTCTGCCTGTTCAAAGGCTATCCGTATTTGCTCTTTTGCAAGTGACAACAAATATTTGTTGATTCCTTCAAGAATGAAATCTACATTCGTACCCGTCATTTGTACATTGCTTTCCAAAGCTTTTTTGTAAGTGTCTGTATTAATATGCTGCTCCTTAAGAAATACAAGGCTAATTCCAAGATGAAACAATTCTTCATAAAGTTTGAATCCCTCTTCCGCATTTCTGGACATTCTCGAAACAGAGTCAAAAATAATTGTGACCTCTTTCCCCGCCGCCGCTTCCTGTTTTACCAGTTTGTAAAGTTTATTCCACTCTTTCCTGCCTATTGTCTTAGTACCTGTATACACTTCTTTGATAATATGGGCAGCAGGATAAATTTCTAAAATGTTTCGCTCCTGTCGGTCTATATTCTGTTTCGGCGTGCTTATTCTGCAATATCCATACTCTTGTCTCATAGTCTTTCCTTCTCCTTTATACCATTTTAAACGAACCTCTTTTTTACTACTATCATTTTATCATTAAAAGCAAATTTCGTCAACAACTTTGGTACTATTTTAATTAGGATTATTTTGGTACTATTGTTTTTCAAGAAACATTTTTCCATTTTTATCCAAGTACAAAAATATGTACATCTTATCAAGCATAATAGACCCCATAAAGAACGGCAAACAAAAAATAACCATCAGGAAAAGGAGATTAACAACTATGAAAAACTTTAAAGGATACGAAATCAACCTGGCAGAAGAAGCAATCATTGTCACAAAAAAATTCAGTAAGGCAGCAGGAAGCATTAATTCTGATGAATACAAAACACTTCTTACCTTACGAAAAGACTTCCCGGATTTTAAGATTAAAATTAAGACCATTGAAAAGCGGGAAAGCAAAGTTACCTACAGCGGACTCAGTATCTACAAGATGAAAGCCGCCATTTCCCACATTACCAAAAACAAAGAGTGCGTTTCCTTATTTGAAAAGTACATCGAAGTGTATAAAGGCCAGAAAGGAAAGTATGCAACCTTAAAAAAGCTGTTTCTGGATAAGTACAAGGAAGAGTATAACGCCTTAGACCCTTCCGCCATGGCAGAAATTGACAAGCTGGCCAAAGAGTATGAAGAAGCGGAAAACAGCGGAAACACCGCCGCATGACATTCTACATCTACACCCAAATGAAGAAAGGGGATTCACATGCAAGGAATAAAGATTGACTTTATAGCGAAAACCATCATTATCACAAAAGCTTTCAAAGAAGCGGCAAGTGAGATTGATTCCGAAGAATACAGCCAACTGCAAAGAGCGCAAAAGGAAAACCCGGATATGAAGGTGGTTTTAAAGACCAAAAGCTCCCACCGCCACAAGAGTGACTACAAAGGGCTTACCTATGATTACATGACCCGATTCATCCGAATCATGGACAGAGAAAACCTGCTTACGTTTCAGGATGTCATTGCCCATTATGAGGATTTCGGTTATGATTCCGGCAAAGTCTATCAATATGTGAAAGACTGGTTCTTAGACACATATCCGCACCATAAAGATATGATTGTGGACAGTACGCCCCGGAGGATAACGCCGAAAGCTGTCGCATAGGTTTTATGCGGCAGCAGGATACCGGGGCTACTTTTCGGGATTTCCAGAAATAAAATCTTCTTTTTTCATTTTTCATGGTCATTGCTCCCACCAAAAGCAGATTCCAAACGGAAAAGCGGCCATCAACGGACATATCTTCCCAAAACTTTTTCTATCATCTTTTGGTATTCATCTATCACTGTTTCCGGAGAAAGGATTTTCACACCCTCCCCAAGCCCGAATACCCACGCAAAAAACTGAGGGCTGACATGAACGGTTATGCGGGCAAAGAACGTATCCGGGGTCTTGAAATTCGGCCTGATACCAGCGGATTCCCCGAACCGGTCAATAAACACTCCCGCAAGATCATTTTTCACTTCAAGCCTTACGGTTTCCTCTTTTCCGCCAAACATGCCAAACGTCTTTCTGGAATAATCTACAATGTCAAAAGACTGAAACAGGCTTCTTCCTTCTCTCTTGCCGTCGATCGGCTTCACAGACTGCATTTTATCTATGCGGTAATGCCTCAGTTCCTGCCTGCTGCCGCCAAAGGCAATCAAATAATAACGATCGTCTACCAAAGTCACCGCATAAGGACTCGTCACATAGGGCTTTCCCGTCTTTGAAACAAGCTTCCTTTGCGGGTTCCAGTGAAGATATTGAAAGGCGATCTGCCTGTCGGCGGCAATGGCCGCATAAATGTGATCCAGATTCCGCAAAACCTTGTCATTCATACTTTTGATTCTTTTGTTTAACAGGACACTTCGATTCAAAGATTGGCCGTCAAACTTACTGCCTAATGATTTTATCTTATTGATTAACTCTTTTGATTTCTTTTCCGTGAGAAATTTGGAAGCCGCAACAGAATCCACCAGAAATTTTAATTCACTGGCACGAAAGAGCTTTGACGGATGATGATATTTATAGCCGCCTTTCTCCTGCACTCCCACAATCTCAAAACCAATCGTATTCAAAAGAGAAACCGCCGCATAAATCGTCCTGCGGTCTGCATAGATTCCTTTTGTTTCCAGAAAAGAAAGTATCTGCGGCATTCTTATGTAATGCGTTTCGTCTGTCTCTTCTAAGAATAACCGCTCCAGATAAAGCGGAATCAGTTTTTTACTTTCGGATTTCTCCATTTTGTATTCCCCCTGTGACTATGCTGGCTATTGAATATCCTAAAACCCGGAAAGCTGATAGACTGGGACTTTGATGGGGAAGCAATCATATTTTAATTTGAAGTCCCTTTTTGCTTCCAAAAAGCATTGCAGACTGGATTCCCTGACCCTTTCTTCCATTTCTTTTTTATTGATAAGGTTATTGTCATAGTCTATACATGCCTCTAATTCCTGCTTTTGAATCTCTTTATTAGCCCGAATAGTATCATAAAAATATCGGACGCTTTCTTTTGATAGAGGAATATAACGGTTATATACAAAATCCGGTCTGCACCAGATTTTTTCTGAAATGATACCTTTCCATTCCCCTTCTGTGTCTCCACCAAACATATTTCTCATGTTGACTCTGGTATACTCATATATTGTACCATCTTTATGGTTCAAAGCTATGATTTCTTTATCATCTTTTATAATTCTGCTGACATTCATTGCGGTTTGCAAATTGTCCCTTTTAATAACTTCTATGATTTTTTTACAATATAGAGCGTTCTGTCTTTCTCTTTTCCCCTCTGGCGGCTTATAGTCCTGAAGCTTTTTGTAAATATGATAATTCACCTTTCTTCTGTCCTGCTTATCATATTCCCGTTCATATTCATAATAATTACTCAGATGTAGCAGCAGCTTATCTCTCTGCTTTTTCCAACTATCTTTGGACACGCCAAAGAACTTCCGCATTTCAGTTGTTGAGTATATATTATTTTCTATTAATTCCAAATTTAAAAACTCCTTAAAAAATTTTCTTGAATAGGGAGAAAATTTTTTGACCCTATATATTTATTACTGATTCCATAAATTTTCCCCCTATTTTTATATCGAACAGTTATATTCTATCTGCTATACATATATTATAACAAAAATTTTTCAAGAAATAAAATAAGAAGATTTTCCTGCGGCAAAATGCTTTTGTATGCGGCGGCGGAGCCGCCGCCCCTCTTGTGTGTGTAAGCCTGTATTTGCGTTTCTAAGGAGCATACAGATCGCCAGAGGGAAGTAATAACATGTGACAGAGTTATTCAAAGGAACAGGTTTTTGTAGCTTCTTATGGAATAGTTGTTAAGACTTGTAGTAAAGTTGATGAAAGATATTGCTTGTCAAATGGCTTGATATACGTTACAATGGGGCTGTAAAAAAGTACACTTTTTGGAAAGTACACTTTTGGAAAAAATAAAAGGCTGTAATAGTATAAAGGTACACTTTTCTTCCACTTTTTGCACAAAGTAAAAAGAGGACAGACATTTTTTGTCCATCCTCCTGATATTCAAAAACCCTTATAAATCCTACATTTGCATGGCTTGTAGCTTAGCCAAAGTATCTCTCTAACAGGCCTTTGAAGGCTTTTCCGTGTCTCGCCTCGTCCCTTGCCATTTCATGGACGGTGTCGTGAATTGCGTCAAGGTTGGCAGCTTTCGCTCTCTTGGCAAGATCAACTTTGCCGGCGGTTGCGCCGTTCTCGGCAACCACGCGCATCTCAAGGTTCTTCTTGGTGCTGGCGGTTACGACTTCGCCCAGGAGCTCTGCAAACTTCGCTGCATGCTCTGCCTCTTCGTAAGCGGCTTTCTCCCAGTACAGGCCGATTTCGGGATATCCTTCTCTGTGGGCAACTCTTGCCATGGCCAGATACATGCCGACCTCGGAGCATTCGCCGTTGAAGTTTGCTCTCAGGTCATCGATGATATCCTGGCTGACGCCCTGCGCTACGCCTACTACGTGCTCTGCCGCCCAGCTCATATCGCCGGACTGCTCGGAAAACTTGCTTGCGGGAGCTCCGCACTGAGGACATTTCTCCGGAGCAGCATCACCTTCATGCACATAGCCGCATACGTCACATACAAATTTTTTCATTTTCGTATTCTCCTTTTCTTATATAAAATTTTTTACCGTTCAAAAACAGTAACAATTACTGTTATTGAAAGATTAACACATCACGGACTGCTTGTCAAGCCTTTTTCCCCGGATCTTCGCCTTTTCTTCAAGGCCCCGGGCCTGTTTCTTTTTTGTGCGGAAATTCCTTCTGTCCCGTAATCCGTCAAAGCCCCTTCTCACCCCCGGCACCGGCTGCAGACGCCGTAAAACATGGCCGTATGGCTTTCTATAGATCCCTCAAAGGACTCCGACGCCATGGCTTCCAGCTCTTCCAGCGGAAGCATGGGAATATCCTGCACGCAGCCGCACTGCCGGCACACGAAATGATAATGGCGTTCCGTATTGGGATCGAAGCGCTCCGCCCCGTCGCCGCAGGAGATCCTCTGTACTTCTCCCAGAGATTCCAGCAGAGAGAGATTGCGGTAAACCGTTCCCAGGCTGATATTGGGATAAGACCTCCGGATATTCATATAAATCACGTCCGCAGTCGGATGATCCCGCCGGCCGGCCAGAAATTCTTTGATGCTTTCCCGCTGCCGGCTGTATTTTAAGGCTCCCATAACGATTCCCCCAGTCAATAACAGTAATAACTATTGTTTTTATTATAGAGTCTTATAAAAGCCCTGTCAAGTGCCCATATCTGGAAAATGCCGGCCGCCGGCAAAAAAAGAGAGCCTGCGGCTCTCTTTCCTGTCCCGTATTTCGTAAACCATCCTCTATACTGCTTCCAGCTTGAAACGCCGGATATCCCGCTCGTCCTCCGCCTGATAAATACTGGCTCCCAGAAGGCGGAGCTTCTCGTCAAAGCGTTCATAGCCTCTCAGGATATATTTCGTCTCGTCCACCACCGTACAGCCGTCGGCAGCAAGCCCGGCCAGCACAAGGGCCGCTCCCGCCCGAAGATCAGGTGCGCTCACATCTGCGCCGGTCAGGCGGTTCACGCCGCTGATTACGGCCACGTTGCTTTCCACCTTCACGCTGGCGCCCATGCGGGCAAGCTCATCTACATATTTAAACCGATTCTCGAAAATGCTTTCCGTCACCATGCTGGTCCCCTCTGCCAGAGACAGGGCAACCGCAATCTGAGGCTGCATATCGGTAGGAAATCCCGGATAAGGCAGCGTCTTCACATGGGTATAATGGAGCCTGGATTTACAGACCACCCGCACGGCGTCGTCAAATTCGATGACCTCGCAGCCCATCTCCTTAAGCTTTGCGGATATGGCCTCCAAGTGTCTCGGAATCACGTTCTTTACCGTCACGTCCCCTCTGGTCATGGCCGCCGCAAACATAAAGGTCCCGGCTTCGATCTGATCGGGGATGATAGAATAGGTGGTGCCGTGGAGCCTCTGCACGCCCCGGATCCTGATCACGTCCGTGCCTGCCCCCTTGATATTCGCTCCCATGCTGTTGAGCAGGTTGGCCACGTCCACGATATGAGGCTCCTTGGCCGCATTCTCCAGGATCGTATTCCCTTCCGCCAGGACCGCCGCCAGCATAATATTGATCGTAGCTCCCACGGACACCATATCCAGATAAATATGGCTTCCGGCCAGATGGGCCGCATCGGCCACCACCATGCCGTATTCTACCTCCGCTCTTGCGCCCAGAGCCCGGAAGCCCTTCAGGTGCTGATCGATGGGGCGGCTCCCGATATTGCAGCCGCCGGGCAGGGAAACCTCCGCCCTGTTATATTTGCCAAGGAGCGCGCCGAGAAGATAATAAGACGCACGGATCCTTTTGATAAAGTCATTATTCACCCGTACCGTATTGATGGAGGATCCGTTAATGCGCACGGTATGTGCATCGATCCGGCGGACCCTGGCCCCGATATCCTCGATGGCCTCCAGAAGCACGTTGGTATCCCGTACATCCGGCATGTTTTCTATAGTTACATCCTCATCCGCCATGATAGACGCCGCCAGGATACCCAGAGCCGCATTCTTCGCTCCCCCGATCACAACATCTCCCACCAGTGGATTTCCGCCCTTGATCACATATTGCATGATGACACCTCATCGATTTTCCTTATATTTAAAACGAACTGATCGCCGATCCCATTTTTAGTTTGCACTCTCGTCCTACGGTCTATTATAACAATCTCTTTCCAATTTGTAAAATCTTTTTTACTTTTTGTAAGAATTCCTTAATATTCCCCTGCTTTTTCCTGAACAAGCCTGCATTTTCACGGAACCCAGCTGATAAAAGGATATCCGTATGTGCCATAATACCGTTCGGCCTCTTCCTCCGACATCAGACGGTTCTCGCCTGCCGCCGGATCATAAATTACCAGATTTTTATAAATATCGTACCCAAGGATCAGTTCGGCCTGATCCCCTTTTGTCAGGGCCAGCACCGGACAGCCTCTGTTTACATAATAAAGCATCTGATTGAGGATACAGCCTCCCAGGTCCACGGCCCTCCCGGACGGCGTTTCGTCCAGAATCTCGTAGGCGCTCTTTCCCGTCTCCAGCTCCGCCTCCCTGCCGGAGGGATCCCCGGCCTTCTGCAGCATCATGGACAGACAGGCAGACAGCTGTCCGGAAGCCCCGCCGGCCGTTTTTCTTTCTGCCGGCTCCGCCATGGCCTCCGTTTTCCGGTTCGCCCTGGTCCACACATAATTCTGATCGCTCCCGACCACCACGCCCATCCGGTCGTAAACCAGCCAGATCGCCTCCGAGGCAGAGCTGCAGATCCCCGCCAGACGCCCGCTGGCATAGGCATAATATTGGTGCGGCTCCACGGGGCCGCGGGGAAGCTCCAGGATGCGCAGCCCTGTCCCTGCCGCCGCCCTGGGCTCCGTGAGCCTCAGCTTTTCCCCTTTCTTTTCGGGAACTCCCGTCTCCAGCCGGTAGGTCGTTTTTTTCCGTTCGGAGACTGCCCGCGAAAGAACCGGCTCCTTTTCCTCCTCCGCCCGGTTCTGAATCAGGGCGTCGCTTTCCGCATCCACCCAGGCGCCGTTTCCGTCCCTTCTCTGCCGCTCGATCCGGATCTTTCCGTCTTCCACCTGAATGTCCCGGATATAAAGCCCTTCCCGCTCATAGACGGTCTGCACCTGTTCGTCCTGTCCCATGATCTCAAGCGCATACATGGGATACTCGATTGTCAGCTTCCGTTCGATATCGCTCTCCCTCGTTTTCCCGTAGATAAAATCCCCGTCGATAAAGCCAAGGGGGCGGATCACCTCTCCCTCCTGTGCATGGACCGTAAAGCTTTTTCCGTCGTCCATGTAATACACCTGGATGGTCTTTCCCCCGTAGATATCCTCTTCCTCCTGCCAGGCGGCCGCCCCAAAGCCGCTGCTCACGGCAAAAGAATGCGCTTTCAGACCGCTTGCCAGCTCCACGCACTCCTCCCCGGAAAAATCAATGGCATAAATGCCGTTTCCGAACATAAGGTAAAGTAACTGGTTTTTTCCTCCATAGAAAAACGTCCCAAGTTCCTCCCTGAGCACCTGATAAGGCCTGTCGGAAGGGATATAAAATATTTCCGTAATGCTGTTGTCCTCCCTGACATACCGGAAAAAGCTCAGTCCGCATTCGCCTTCATGGCTTCCCCGGTTCATATATCCGTAAACGGCAAAGCAGACGTCTCCGTTTTCGGCGGCCTCCACGATCTTAAATCCGTGCTGGTCATAAAGGCTTCTGGCCCCGTCGTCCGATTCCTCTTTAAAAGAAAACAGCCTGGTCATTTCATGATTCGTCCTGCAGTAGCTCCAAAGCTCCCCGTCGGCGGCAAAGACGGTATAATCTCCCGCCCGTTTCATTTCCGGCTCCGTATTTGCCGGGCTCAGAATGCCAAGATCGACGGCGCCGTCCTTCACCGTCTCTTCCGAAGCTTCAAACGACTGGTCCATGGTCCGTTCATAGGCGATCAGCCACAGTCTCCCGTCCACAAAACGGACGCAGAAAAACTCCTTGACCTGATAGGTCTCCTGCCGTCCCGATTCGTCTTTGGCCGTTACCGTATAGAGAAACTGAACGGCTCCCACCATCTCGTTCATTTCCTTGATATCCATGGAGATCCCGCCTATGACCTCCGGCTCAAGCCCGCCCCAGGCCACATGGTTGTAGCTGGACCGGATATCCGCATAACCGAGAGTGCTGTTATCCGTTTCATTGTTGCTTTCCAGCTGGACCGTCAGCTCCTCCGTAATGTTCTTTGTAAAAGCCAGCTCTCTGAAATTTCTGGCAAATGCGATCTGATCCCCGATATGAGTGTCATCATAATAACGGATCCTGGTATAATAACGAATACCTTCCTGCCTGTCGGTCTCTACCTTCAGGACAAGGACATACTCCGTCCCCTGTGCCAAAAGATCCTGAACCGTCACCTCTCCGCGCACCGTTTCCCCGTCCGGGGAAAGCCCGCCGCAGGTCCGGGCCTCAATCAGATTCTCTCCGGAAAGGCTCCTCACCTCGTATTCCACCGACCGGATCTCATTTCCGTAGGTCCGGATGGCAAACGGCAGCCTTCTGCTTTCGGGAACAGGCGTAATGGTATCCCGCATGGAAGGGATATCCATCTCCCTCACATAACCATGGAGGGTATTCACGGGGCTTCCCTCAAACTCCATGGAAACAATCGGAAGGGTCGCCCCTTCCATGACCGTATACACGGCCTTTTCTTCCTTTTTTCTCGTCATATAAAAGACTGCGGCCACGGCCGCCACGAAAACGAATGCCAATATTATCATACGCCTGAATATTTTTTTCATGAGTATGCTCCCTGTAAAATAAACTGCTTTGCCGAAAGCCGTAATCGAATATAGCCATGGCAAATTACCATGACTATATTGTAAGATCAATCGCCTGAAACCTCAACCGCTTTTTTATTAACTTTTTCTTAGGGCGCCTACCAGTATTTCCGCTTCAGTCCCCGGCGGCGCACCCGCCTTCTGCAGATCTCATGATACAAAAGGACCTCTGCCGCAGCCCTCGTCCATTCTGCTTCCTTCTCGTCGACATCCTCCCGGATCTCCTGCCTGCACACCTCGTCGCAGAGCTTTCCGAGGCCGACCCGGTCCGGATACTCGTCATACAGAATGCTTCCTTCATAGTCGACGGTGTCGCACAGGTCGTTCACTCTCATCTGGAGCCTTTTCATTTTTTCCGGATACATGGCCTGAAAATATTCCATATCCCGTCCTGTTTCCCGATTGTCATTTCCCATTTCCATGGCCCAAAGCATTTCCCGGCGGCCGCTGCGGCCCGTTCCGTATCCGGAGCCCCTTCCGCCCTCAAATCCCCTTCCGGCAAGTTCCGACGCCTGCATCCGAAAAGCCGGAGCCGGCACGATCCCCGGACAGACCGGCCTGCCGCCGGAGGGACGGCCTCCATAATAGTCCCAAATAAAGTCACTGTATCGTTCTGCCATCACCAATGCCACCTTATATCCATGATCTATTATAGCATATGCAGATTCCTCCGATTGGTTCGGATCCTGCGGCCCGGCCGCCGCTCACCACTGGGAAACAAGGATCGGGCAGCCCAGATGAAAGACCGTCTCTTCCCGGATTTCGTCGCAGGAAACCGCCAGATTCAGGTTTACCTCTCCTTCGGGCAGGGTCTTCGTCTCTCCCACGTCTTTTACATATGCGTAAATGGTATAGAGCGACTCCTCGTCCACTCCGGCCACCTGTCTCGCCCCCATCTTCCTGAGCAGCTCCTCTGCCAGCATCCTCTGCTCCTCTCTGGAGAGCTCTCCCGGAAACCGGCCCTCCAGCTCCAGGTACACGGGCCCTTCTATCCCCGCAGCCTCCATAAACGCCGAAAACCGGTCTCTCTCTTCCAGAATCTCTTTTACCCCGGTCCCCGGAAGGATCTGAAGCTCCGCCCGAAGATAATTTTCTCTCCGTATCTCACATTCTCCTGCCTGTTCCTCCCTTACCAGCAGATCCAGGGCAAGGGCGCCCCTTTCCGATTCCCACTGCCCGTACAGCTCCTCAAGGAGCGCCTCCTTCTCCTCCTCCAGATAAAACCAGTCATCCAGATAGCCCTCCTTATAAATATGACAGCTTATTCTGGAAAAATTGGCCCTCTCAAAGGCCATCAGCGCCTCCTCGCTGGAGGCCTCTTTTCTTCCAAGGGCCCTAAGCGCCGTAAGAAAACACAAAACCCCCAGAAAAAACGCCGCAAACGCAAGTATCGTTTCTCCCGCCGGCTTCTTTTTTCCCGGCTCCCTTTCCCTTCTCTCTCCGCCTGCCCTCAGCCATTTCATACACGATCCTTCTTTCCTGATTATTTATAAACGGGGTCCCCCGGACCGCCTTTTGTTTTAAGAATCGCCGAAATAATTTTTTTTATACAAAAAAGGAACGCCCTTCGGCGCTCCTTTTAAAATTCCTGTCCGTATGCTTATTCCATGGTATAAGGCATGAGAGAAATATGTCTTGCCCTCTTGATGGCAACGGTCAGCGCCCTCTGATGCTTTGCGCAGTTGCCGGTGATCCTTCTGGGAAGGATCTTGCCTCTCTCGGACACGTATCTCTTTAACTTTGCCACGTCCTTGTAATCGATCACGCCGTTTTTATCTCCGCAGAACACGCAGACCTTCTTCCTTCTGCGTCCGCCTCTCCTCTTCATGGGAGAATCTGCTCTGTCACCCTTTGTGTAAGCCATGATTAAAACCTCCTTATTCCGAATAATGTCTAGTTAAACGGTAATTCCTCGTCAATTCCATCCGGAATATTCATAAAGCCGTCGCCCGCGCCGGAAGCCGCCGG
>CATJIW010000328.1 GCA_949740745.1 uncultured Lachnospiraceae bacterium
AGATGGGAGCCACATTGTCGCCGAAAATAGCGCCGCTGAGGATCGCGCCTGCCAGGAATACCGGGTGTGCGCCTAAGAGGATGCCGGAGGGATAAAGGATCGGGAAACCGGTGAACAGGGTGCCGATCGAAGTGCCGGTCGCCATGGAGATCACGCAGGTGGCCACAAAGGCGAAGGCGGTGAACAGGCCGCCGGAAAGACCCATGGAGTCTCCAAGCCATACGAAGCCGTTTGCGATGCCGGCGCGGGTCATCATCTTGCCGAACATTCCTACGATCATCAGGATCAGCGCCAGGGTGCCCATGGTTTCAGAGCACATGCCTTTTACGACAGAGTCCCAGTAGGCGCCTTTCTTTTTGGCAAAAATACTGCCGATGATCAGCGCCCCGAAGCCTCCGACGCAGAGGGATTCCATGGCATAATCCTTAAATACCACAAAAAACAGTACACAGGACGCCACGAACAGGGCCAGCGGCAGCAGGGACATGCCCTTTCCGCCGTAAAACAATACCTTATCGTCTTTTTTTTCCATACAGTTACTCCTTTCGCTCGTGTATGTCGTTCAGTTATAAATAAAAATATATTTTTTAAGACAAAGAGTCTGTAAAATGCTTTACATTTCCGTTTGTTTATTTTTTTATAGATGCTTGCTGCAAAATATCACAATTTGTAAAAGAATTAACATATTTTAGCTGAGTTTTGTGATATGTTTTGTGTAAATTGCAAATCCGGAAACGGATTACCAGTACGAATTATCTACAGTTGTGAAAAAAGGAGGACTCCAGCATGTTTAAAGACCTTGTAAGCAAATTTGTTAAAGAAGTTCCCCCCTATAATTTCGGTGTGGGCGATACCTTTAAACCGTTCCGGGAAGGCGTGACGGAAGAAATCATTATGCATAAAAATGAAAATCCTTTCGGAACCTCTCCCAAGGCGGTTGCGGCTATGGCGGAACAGATCGCTCATTCCAACCGTTATCCGGATATCCGTGCGGTTTCACTCTGCGAAAAACTGGCAAAGCTTCACGGTGTAAAGACGGAGCAGGTCATGGTGACCCAGGGCGGGACCTCTGCCCTTGGCTTTATTGCCGAAATGCTGATCCGGGAGGGGGACGAGGTGATTGTCACTACGCCGACGTATCCCAATTACCTGAATCTGACCAAGAAAAATAACGGCGTCCTTGTAAGTGTTCCCCTGGATGACAATTATGAACCGGTATTTGAAAAGGTTGCGGAGGCCATTACCGATAAAACGAAAATCATTTTCCTTGCCAATCCAAACAATCCCACGGCGACCATCTGCGACGACGGTGCGCTGACGGAATTTATCCACCGGCTGCCGGAGCATGTGGTTTTGGTGGTGGATGAGGCGTACTTTGACTTTATCGAGCGTCCCGGCTACCGCAGTATGATCAACGAGGTGGCCGACGGCGTAAATCTGATTATCGTCCGCACCTTCTCCAAGATCTACGGCATGGCAGGCTCCCGGATCGGATATATGATCTCCAACAAGGAAATCATTGATTATCTGCAGACGGACGCCACCGGCTTTTGCTGCAACCGGGTAGGCCTTTACGGAGCGGAAGCGGCTCTGGAGGACAAAGCGTTTATTGAGATGACTATTCAGAAGAACAAAGAGGGGCGGGATTATCTGACCGGCGTCATGAAGGAGCTGGGCTTTAGAGTATGGGAATCCCACACCAACTTCATTTTCTTCGATCCCCATATTCCGACGAAGTATTTTGCCGACGAGCTTTATACCTTCGGGGTGAGGATCCGGGGAGACTTCTGCCAGTGCCGCTTAAGCGTCGGTACCATGGAGCAGAACCGGGTTGCCGCAGAGGCGATGAAGCAGATCGTCCGGGAATATCAGGAAAGCGGAAAATAAGGGCGGGGACAGAACAGCCGGGCAAGAAAGATATCAAAAAAGAGCGGGACTCCGCTCTTTTTTTGATGGTGTAGCGCCGTGAGAGGACTGTGCGGGTCATAAAACGGCCCGTACCTTTGGCAGTTGGGCGGGGAACGGAAATTTCTGACACCATATTGGCAGGTGACGGAAAAAATGGTAAACTACAGAAGATAGATGCTGCAGATAAAACATGACAGGAGAGAGACATGAGAGAGATAAAAAAGCTGGCCGAATTGTGTCAGGGATTCCCGGTCTATATCCAGACCCACAACTTTCCGGATCCGGACGCCATTGCCTCCGCATACGGCCTGCAGAAGCTGCTGGAACTTTACGGGGTGGAATCGAGCCTCTGCTATGACGGGAGGATTGACAAGCTGAGCGCCTCCAAAATGCTGGATGCGTTTCACATCCGGATGTCGCCTTATGAAAGGCTGGCCGGGAGCATGCGGGAGACGGACCGGATCATTTGTGTGGATACTCAAAAGCACGGAGGAAATATGACGGATTTCGTGGGGGACGAGATTGCCTGCATCGATCACCATCCTACCTTTGTCCCCGTCGAATACCGGTATCAGGACATACGCATCACCGGAGCATGCGCATCTTTGATTGCAGAATATTATGCTCTGTCAGGCCATACGCCGGACCGGGATACGGCGACGGCTCTGTTATATGGGATGAAAATGGATACGCTGCAGTTTACAAGGGGAGTGACGGAGCTGGATACCAAAATGTTCGGATATCTTTTCTCGCTCTGTGACCAGGAAAAGCTGGCAGATCTTGAACGGAACAATATGGAATTTACCGATCTGAAGGCCTATGGGGCGGCGATTGAGAGTATTGAGCTTTATGACAGGACAGGATTTTCCAGTATCCCGTTTTCCTGTCCGGATGCACTGGTGGCGGTTATTTCGGATTTCATCCTTTCCCTGGTCGAGGTGGAAGTGGCGGTGGTGTACTCATTCCGGGAAGACGGCGTTAAGTTCTCCGTACGCTCGGAGGATCCGGATGTCCACGCCGGGGACCTGCTCCATACGGCCCTGAAGGGCGCAGGAAACGGAGGCGGCCATGCTTCGATGGGGGGCGGCTTTATCGGCAATGACCGTTTGCCGGAACCGGGGCGGTATCGGAAGGACTATATCAGGAAGCTGTTTCTGGACGCTTTGGCGGGGCATCTGCCTCGATAATTTCAAATGATACCTGCAGGACGGACTCCTGTCGGCACCGGAATGTGAAAAATTTGCTGAATTATAAAAAAAACTCTTTACATTTTCCAAAGTTGTGATAGAATGGATAAATGTACGGGGCATTAGCGCAGTTGGGAGCGCGCAACATTCGCATTGTTGAGGCCA
>CATJIW010000329.1 GCA_949740745.1 uncultured Lachnospiraceae bacterium
ACTGTATTATACCTCATAATCTTTGCAATCAGTAGAGCGTAATACCCATTAATAATTTAAAATGCGGAATCCCCTTCCAACGGATAACACTGAATTATCCTCGACCCCTTTCACCATCCCGCTTCTTTCCACCAATAAAATTATACCATATCCCCCATAAAATGTCAGCAATATTTTCTATATTTCTCTTACGTTTTCAAAAGTTTTATTTGTGTAATTCTAAAGTAACTATTTTGTTTCTGGTGACCTTCTCAAACATTCAGCCGACATTTCTTTTTTGCTCAAAATTTGAAAACCAGGTTATCTTTGAGAACTTCGTTACATAAAATAGATGTCTGCTCCCTCTATGTCTAATAGCAAAAGGGATACGGATAAAAAGGAGCAGGCGTATGCATATTTTATTTAGTCTCCAATGTTCAATGACTCATTCAGTCTATACATACCATCGGGCAAATTACGATATTTTTCAATGCACAATCGGATAGGCAGCTTCAAAAAAACTACTGAAAAAGCTCCAGTCCTTCCGCTGCTGTTTCCAGGAGCCTTCTTAGATACTCCGCCTGCTTTTCTGTCTTTCCTTCAAAGTACTTCTGAAATCTATCGGTCTTTTGTTCGCCGAGGAGCAAATAATCGGTGCTGACTTCCAGCACCTGCGCGATCTCCATCAGTTTGTCAACGGAGCAGGAAATCTCTCCGCTTTCAATCCGTTGCAGCTGGCGTTCACTGGCATAATCCAGCTTTTCTGCAAGAGCGCATTGTGTCAGCTTTTTGTTTTTTCTGCAGCTTCGGATCCGTTCTCCTACTGCCTTTTTATCATAATATTGCATATCGAAGCCTCCCCTCACTTTCCATGCCGAAAAGTAGGGGGCGTGATAACCAGGAAATTTAAAATAATATCCACTTCCGGAGCTTCTTTAAAATTCGGTCCTTGCGCTTATGTATTGCTGCCTGTGAAATTCCATACTTTTTCGCAAGTGCCCGCTCTGACTGTTCTTCGCCGAAAATTTCAAGCACAAGTCTCTGTTCATCCTCTGTCAGCAGAAGAAGCGCCTGCCGGAGCCTGTCCAGCATGATTTGCTTCATTGCTATCTCACCGGCATCTGCCGTCTCATCAACGAGAATATCCTCCCCATGGAAGCGCTCTGTTGTGAGCATGTCATAAGAAAAATCTCCGTTCTTCGCTGAACGCTCTTCCAGATATTTCTGGCGGCGTTTTGTTTTGTAAAATTCTCTGTATGCATCCTCGTTTACTTCCATCAGCATTCAGTGAACTGGAATAAAAAACTTACTCGAGTAAGTTTTTACTAACTCGTTTTAATAACAATACTTTGAACAGCTCAATTCTGCGTACTTTCCATCTTCCAATACAAAAACTTTTTCCGGCAAATTCTTCATCTACGTTTCCCTCCTTGAATGCGATATAGCGATTGCGCTTTTATACGCAAAAAACGGCTGAAACACATTTTTTTCATGCGTTTTAACTGTTCATCAAATACAAATATTCTATTATTTCACTCCACAACGACTGATCATGTCGTCCCTCATTTTGGACAAAAAAACGACACCAGGTAATCCGGCGCCGCAATAAAAATACTCTTTAGAAATCCATTTTGGGACAGTATCAGTATAGCAGATTTCTCTTTTCCAGTCATCGGCTGTCTTCAGCCATCTTTGTGCCATTTTATTGGCGTCGCCTGGGGCTACTGTTTTCTTATCGATCATGTCCTGCAGACTTTGTTTTTCTTTGATCGTCATCTCCGTCGCTTAAAGATGCTATGAGCTTTTCCAGTTTCTCCTGATCCTCTTCCGTCCATTCCCTCTATTTCCTTCCCATCCGGGCAAACGGGCAATATTTTTCAAACCTCTCGTTTTCTACCCGCTCCTTTTGACGAATACGTTCTATGAATTCGTCCTGAGTGACCAGGCTGTGCGCCCACGGCAGGCAGTCCTTAAAATAAATGTTGACAAAGCCCTTTTTCTCCAGGCTATACAATTGATTTTCTATGGTTGCGCTGTCATACACATTTGAATAGTCTCTGTGCATGACCTGCTGGATACCATAGACCGACAGGTCCATCCCTTCTGTTCAGAGCAGATGCATGGCCTGAAGCTCTTTTCCGATGATAAACCGCTTCGCTTCCTCCCGCCTTTTTGCACGCCAATCAGATAACCACATAATTCCTCCTATTCCTGTGCCCGATAATGAATGGACTCTCCCTCCGGCACCATGCTGTTTAACATCCTCGCCACATAGGTGCCAGTCTCCTCCCTAAAGGCCTCCCACTCTGCTTCCACGAGAGCATCCTCTGCGGGTTCGGTAAGCTTTAAAACCACTGCTTTGGGTTCCTCGTACTGGTACACCTCCGGCCAGGTGCTCTCCGGGATGAGTACCAGCCCGCCTCCTGTCCGGGGTTCGGAGAGATCGGCCACACCCACCACCTGGTAAAGGCACCCCTCCACCTCGATGGTCTCCCCGACCGGATCCTGGCCGGAGAACAGGGCCTGGGCCGCCCGGCCGTCCAAAAGGGCTGCCCGCCGCTTCTCTTCGATGTCCCGCTCTGTGAGGCCCTGGCCTTTCTCCACCTGAAAGCCGGCGGCGGCCAGGAAATCCGGCCCGATTCCCAGGACACTCCCGCCCTGCAGGCCGTCCATCCCACGATAGACCGCCGCCAGGTCTCTCCGGTAAAAGGCGGCCGCTGCCGCTATCCGCTCCTGCCCCGCAAGCTCCGGGAGCATCCGGTCTGCCAAAGGAACCAGGGCGGGAGGAATGGGCTCCACAGAGAAATCGCAGGGAAGTCCGTCCGGGGAGCAGGGTGCCACCGCCACGGAAGCCTTCCCGAAATCCATCCCGGTTTCTATTCCGGTTCCCGCTCCGGAGTCCCCCTCCCCCGCCTCATTGCGTCCCTCCGACTTTTCCCCCGCCTCCGCGCTCTTTCTCTGCTCCGTCACTCCCTCCCGCCTGCCCAGGCGGAAGGACAGGAACCCGGCCGCAAGGAGCAGGAAAAGGAATAAGACGGCAGCCATCACCCGTCGTCTGTTTTTCGTTATGATTCCGTCTCCTCCCATGCTTCCGACTCCTCCGTTCCGATCTCCATCTCTTCCCCGTAGACAATCCGTGCCTTTGCCCCTTCTTTTCCGGCGGCTTCCTCCGGATAGGCCAGGTAATCTTCCCCGGTAAGCCCGGAGAGGATCTCCGTCTTTGTCCCCTCAAAGCTTCTCCCGGTCTCCACCTGCCGCCTG
>CATJIW010000330.1 GCA_949740745.1 uncultured Lachnospiraceae bacterium
ATCCCCGGCGCCGGAAAGCGCCTCCTGCGCCGTCTCCACGCCCTTCTCCGGCGACACGTACTTCTCCGCCTCCGCAAGGGCCGGATATTCAAGCATCTGAAGCATCAGCACGTCCGCCAGAGGCTCCAGCCCCTTCTCCTTCGCTGCGGTGGCCCTGGTCCGGCGCTTCGGCCGGTAGGGCCGGTACAAGTCCTCCACCAGGACCAGCGTGCCAGCCGCCAGGATCTGCTCCTCCAGCTCCTTTGTGAGCGCCCCCTGCTCTCTGATGGTCTCCAGGACCTGTCCTTTCCGTTCCTCCAGATTCCGCAGATACTTAAGCCTCTCGTCCAGGTTCCGAAGCACCTCGTCGTTTAAAGAGCCGGTCATCTCCTTGCGGTAACGGGCGATAAAGGGAATCGTGTTCCCCTCGTCAATAAGCCCCGCCGCCGCCTCGGCCTGGCTCTTTTTAATATGAAGCTCTTCGGCAAGCGCCTCGATAATGTCCATAAACATCCTCCCAAATTCCACTGATTCCTGCGCTCCTCCCGATGGCCTTTTCAAAGCCCCGCCGCCCATTCCACCAGATTCACCTGCCAGAAGATCCACGCCAGGTTCTTTACCAGAACATTCAGGATCAGAAACGCTACTGCTATTTTAATATAAATATGCCGATAAGCAAACCCCTTTATTTTCCCACGGGTGAAAATTTTTAAAGTATGGCCCGCCATAAACAGGGTATACAGGGCCAGCCCATAAAGCGCCAGGGGATGGCAGAGCAGGCTTGCCAGAGGCTTTCCCTGAAGCAGCAGGCGAAACGCCCTGGTCCCGCCGCACCCCGGACAGAAAAATCCCGTCAGCGAATACACGGGACAGGCAAACAGCGGCCCCTCAAGAGGAATGTGAAACCATTTGATCAAAAACAGGGCGGCGGCTACCACAAGGATAGCCGCCAGCCCCAGCCTGTATAAGGTCTGTTCCGTACTGTTCTTATCCGTCATCATCAGCCGCCGTCTTCAGTCATCCCCCAGGTCGAACTTGTCATGGATGGCTCTCATGGCCCGGTTCACGTCATTCTCGTCGATCAGCACGGTGATGCGGATCTCGGAGGTGGAAATCATCTGGATGTTGATGTTGGCTCCGTACAGGGCCTCGAACATTTTCGCCGCCACGCCGGGATTGGAGGTCATGCCTGCGCCGATAATGGAAACCTTCGCCACATGGTCGTTATACACAAACGAGTTGGCCGTAAAGGCGTCCTTATGCTCCTCAATAATGGCCACGGCCTCGCCAAGCTCCGTCTTCGGCACCGTAAAGGCAATGTCACGCCTTCCGTCGCGGGCCACCGACTGCAGGATAATGTCAATGTTGATGTTCTTTGCCGCCAGATAATTAAACAGCTTGAAGGCGATGCCCGGCTCATCCTTCACGCCGATGACAGAAATCCTTGCCGTATTCAAATCCGAAGCGACGCCGCTTACGATCATTCTTTCCATTTTCGTTTCCTCCTTAACAACAGTTCCTTCCGCATAATTTAAGCTGGAGCGCACCACAAGCTGTACGCCGTATTTTTTCGCCATTTCCACCGACCGGTTATGGAGCACCTTGGCGCCGAGAGACGCAAATTCCAGCATCTCGTCGTAAGTGACCTCGCTCATTTTCCTGGCATTGGGTACGATTCTGGGATCTGCCGTGTAAACACCCTCCACGTCCGTATAAATCTCACAGGAATCCGCATGGAGCGCCGCCGCCAGGGCCACCGCCGTGGTATCCGAGCCTCCCCGCCCAAGAGTCGTGAAATCGTCGTGGCGGTTCACGCCCTGGAAACCGGTCACGATGACGATCTTCCTGCCGTCCAGCTCGTTGCGGATCCGCTCCGTGTCGATCCGTTTCAGCCTCGCATTGGTATAAGCCGACGACGTGTGCATCGCCACCTGGAACGCATTGAGGGAAATGGCCGGAATGTTCATGGAGGCAAAGGCCATGGCCATATAGGCCACCGACATCTGTTCTCCCGTCACCAGAAGCATGTCCATCTCTCTTTTCGGCGGGTTCGGATTGATCTCGTTCGCCTGGGCGATCAGATTGTCCGTGGTCTTTCCCATGGCCGACAAAACCACCACCACGTCATTTCCCTTCCGGTAATCCTCTGCGCAGCGGTTTGCCACATTGAAAATCCGCTCCTTGTCGGCGACGGAACTGCCGCCGAATTTTTTCACAACTAACATATTCTCCTCCTGCTTTATGCATATAGACTTTCATTTAAGTTTCCGCATTTTTGCCACTGCCGGAAACACGGAAGAAAATCACTTCCTTCGCTCAGGCTCGAAATTCTCTAAGTACCGACGGCTTTCATATGGTTCCGGCTTAGAAAAAACCGCTTTTCTTCCTGTCGGTTGCAAAATACGGAAACTCATAGAGTATTTCTGCTTCCTCACACGTCCATCCGGATCATGGAAAGCACGCCTTCCACCCTGGCGGCCTTTTCTTCATAGACCGATTCTTTCATGACGGGCGTCACGAAGGCAAACTCGGAAAGCCCTTCTAATTCAATATATGTCACTGCGCCGAAGGCCGCCTCAACCTGGGCCTTTTTCTCTGCTCCGCCTGCTGCCCGGACAAAGAACCGCCTCTCCCAGGTGCCCTTGTCAGCAAGAGGAAGCTTCTTCGTGCTCCAGCTCTGCACCAGCGTCTTTCCGGGATTCTTCGCCATTTCCACCACGTCGGCCACCACGGCGCTGGCAGTGGGAAGGCTTCCGGCTCCCCGTCCGTAGAACATAAGCTTATCCACCATGTTCCCTTCCACCATGATTCCGTTAAACACGTCGTTTACGGCATAAAGCGGATGGGAGGCGTCGATCATCACCGGAGCCACCATGGCATAGAACCGGTCTCCGTCCCGCCTGCTGGTGCCGAAAAGCTTGATGGAGGTTCCCATCTTCCTGGCATATTTAAAATCCGTATCGGTGATCTTCGTAATTCCCTCGGTGTAAATATCTTCAAAATCCACCTGGCTTCCGTAAGCCAGAGAGGAAAGGATCGCAATCTTTCTGCATGCGTCAAAGCCCTCAATGTCCGCCGTGGGATCCTTCTCCGCATAGCCCTTCTCCTGGGCCTCCTTAAGCACCGCGTCAAAGGTCATGCCTTCCTTGTCCATCTTGGTCAGCATGTAATTGGTGGTGCCGTTTAAGATCCCGGTGATCTCCACGATCTCGTCGGCCGTCAGGCACTGGTTTAAAGGCCGCA
>CATJIW010000331.1 GCA_949740745.1 uncultured Lachnospiraceae bacterium
GAAAACTCTCCCCGACGGGACGGTAAAAAGCGGCATTGTGGAATCCACGGTGGGAAGATTCCTTTTTAACGAGATCATCCCGCAGGATCTTGGCTTTGTGGACAGGAGCATTCCGGAGAATGAATTAAAGCCGGAGATTGATTTCCATGTGGGCAAGAAGGGATTAAAGCAGATCCTGGAGCGGGTCATCAACAATCACGGCCCCATTAAAACGGCAGAAACCCTGGATGCGATCAAGGCCATGGGATATAAATATTCTACCAGGGCGGCTATGACCGTGTCCATTTCGGACATGACCGTGCCGGCCACGAAGAAACAGCTGATTGCCGACGCCCAGACCACGGTGGACCGGATTGCAAAGAATTTCCGCAGGGGCCTGATTACGGAAGAAGAGCGTTACAAAGAGGTGATCGAGACCTGGAAGAATACGGATGACATCCTGACTCATGACCTGCTGTCCGGCCTGGACAAATACAACAATATCTATATGATGGCGGATTCCGGCGCCCGTGGTTCCGACAAGCAGATCAAGCAGCTTGCCGGCATGCGGGGACTGATGGCCGATACGACGGGGCGGACCATCGAGCTGCCGATCAAGTCCAATTTCCGTGAGGGACTGGACGTTCTGGAGTATTTCATTTCCGCCCACGGCGCAAGAAAGGGCCTGTCCGATACGGCCCTGCGTACTGCGGACTCCGGTTATCTGACCAGGCGTCTGGTGGATGTTTCGCAGGATCTGATCATCCGCGACGTGGACTGCTGTGAAGGAAGGGCTATCCCTTATATGGAGATCAGTGCTTTTACCGACGGCCGCGAGGTGATCGAGAGCCTGGAGGAAAGGCTGACCGGAAGATATATTGCCGAAACAGTCACAGATCCCGACACGGGAGAGCTGATCGTAGAGGAAAACGAGATGTGCACGCCGAAGCTGGCGGCGGAGGTGGTGAAGGCGCTGGAAAAGCAGGGGCGGAATTCCGTAAAGATCCGTACCATACTGACCTGCAAATCCCACCTGGGAGTCTGCGCCAGATGCTACGGGGCCAATATGGCCACCGGGCGGCCGGTACAGGTGGGCGAAGCGGTCGGGATCATTGCGGCCCAGTCCATCGGAGAACCGGGCACGCAGCTTACCATGCGGACCTTCCATACGGGCGGCGTGGCCGGAAACGATATCACGCAGGGTCTTCCCCGCGTGGAGGAGCTTTTTGAGGCGAGAAAGCCCAAGGGACTTGCGATCATTGCAGAGTTCGGCGGCGTGGTCACTATCAAGGATACGAAAAAGAAGCGGGAGATCATCGTTACCGATAACGAAACCGGCAACTCCAAGACCTATCTGATCCCTTACGGGTCCAGGATCAAGGTCCAGGACGGACAGGAGCTGGAGATGGGCGACGAGCTGACGGAAGGAAGCGTGAACCCCCATGATATCCTGAAGATTAAGGGCGTGCGGGCCGTACAGGATTATATGATCCAGGAGGTTCAAAGGGTATACCGCCTTCAGGGCGTGGAGATCAACGACAAGCACGTGGAGGTCATTGTCCGCCAGATGCTTAAGAAAATCCGGGTGGAGGGCAGCGGAGACAGCGACGTCCTTCCCGGTACCTCCATGGAGGTACTGGACTTTGACGACATGAACGAGGCGCTGATTGCCGAGGGGAAACAGCCTGCGGAGGGCAAGCAGATCCTGCTGGGCATCACCAAGGCTTCTCTGGCGACCAATTCGTTCCTGTCGGCGGCTTCCTTCCAGGAGACCACGAAGGTCCTGACGGAGGCGGCCATCAATGGCAAGATCGATCCGCTGATCGGCCTGAAGGAGAACGTGCTGATCGGCCAGCTGATTCCCGCCGGAACCGGTATGAAGCGTTATCGTTCCGTGCGTCTGAACACCGATTTGAGGGAAGAGGAGGAGCTGATCCTTTCTGAAGAATTCGGAGAAGACTTCGGGGAGGAAGCAGAGTCCGACGAAATCCTGGAGGCAGAAGCGGAGACAGAGGGAGCGGCGGATGAATACAGCGATGCGGAAACGGACGCTCTTTTAGAAGAGGAGATTATCGCATATTCCGAGGAGGAAGCGGAAGCGGACGAAGAAGAGATTCCGGTAGAAGAATGAACCGGGATTCCGGGCTTTGACCTGAAATAAAACGAAAAGCCCGCGGGGTGTTCCCTGCGGGCTTTCTATACAGGAGAAAAGGATTTGCTTAAGCATAACGGGAGGAATTAAAATGGAGACGGTACTGACAAGGGAGGAAGCGCTTGCGCTTCTGAAGAAATATAATAAGGAAGCATTCCATATCCTTCACGGGCTGACGGTGGAGGGCGTGATGCGTTATTATGCAAAGGAGCTGGGCTATGGCGGCGAAGAGGATTTCTGGGGCATTGCCGGCCTGCTTCATGACATTGATTTTGAGCTGTATCCGGAGGAGCACTGTAAAAAGGCTCCGGAGCTTTTGCGGGAGGGCGGCGCGGAGGACGGGCTGATCCATGCGGTGTGCAGCCACGGCTACGGGCTGGCGAGCGACGTGAAGCCGGAGCATGAGATGGAAAAGGTACTGTTTGCCGCAGACGAGCTGACCGGGCTTATCGGGGCGGCTGCCAGGATGCGGCCTTCGAAAAGCGTGATGGATATGGAGGTCTCCAGCCTGAAAAAGAAATTCAAGGATAAGCGTTTTGCGGCAGGCTGTTCCAGGGACGTGATCCGAAACGGCGCGGAGCTTTTGGGCTGGACGCTGGAGGAGCTGATGGAAAAAACGATCCTGGCCATGCGTTCCTGTGAGGCACAGATCCAGGCGGAAATGGGAGAGGGCTGATCCGGCCGCCGGCGCAGAAACGGGCCTTGTACCGAAAAAAGAACATAAAAAAGCCCTTGCAATCTGCAGGGGCTTCGTGTATAATATATCGTGCTGTGGCATGATAGCGATGAAGCGAGAGGTTGCTGCCCTTATGTGGCAGGTTTTCCGTGGAGCGAATGTCAAGTTAGGAAACTGGCGACAAGTCACTGTACAAAAAACCATCTACCAGATCAAGAAGTAGAAATGACGTGTGAGCCTTTGGGATACACACGGGAGAGTGTACAGTCACCGCTTGTCGTACTTACATTGAAAAGTGCGAAAAGGAGGCGACTTTTTTTATGGCAAGTCAAGTAATGA
>CATJIW010000332.1 GCA_949740745.1 uncultured Lachnospiraceae bacterium
ATGTCCGTCCAAAGCCTGCTGCGCCAGACGTTCCGGCAAGCCCAGGACCGCAGAAGTCACTCGGGAAAGAATCCCTCCTGCCTTCTCTGGTCTTGCTTTCACGGCGCAGAGGGCTTTTACCGGAAATGCTGCCGGAATGTTTAATGAAATTTTGAGTTTCGCAGCTGCCGGGTTATGATAAAATGGAAAGAAGAGCGGAAAACTTATAATAATGCTCGGAAAAAGGAGGGCTTATGGTTATACAGAGTAAGAGGGTCTGGCTTGCAGGACAGTTTACGGCGGCGCAGCTGGTCCTTTCCGGCAGCAAAATTGAGCGGATTCTTCCTTATCGGACAGAGCCCGTCAATAAGGACTGGGGAGATCTGCGGATCCTTCCCGGATTTTTGGATATCCATGCCCACGGCGCCTATGGGTTTGATACCAATGACGGAGAGCCGGAGGGCTTAAGGCACTGGGCGGAAAAGCTTCCGGAGGAGGGGGTGACGGCCTTTCTGCCAACGACCATGGCCCAGAGTCCGGAGGTTTTAAGGAAGGCTCTGAACAATACGGCCTCGGTGGCGGAGGAGGGCGTTTGCGGGGCCGAGATTTTGGGTGTTCATCTGGAAGGGCCTTATCTGGATCCGGATTATCGGGGGGCGCAGCGTGCGGACGCCCTTGCAAAGCCTTCTCTGACAGAGTTTAAAGGATATCAGGCGGCGGCAAAGGGGCGGATCCGGTACGTGACTCTTGCTCCGGAGCATGACCGGGGATTTTCTCTGACCAGATACTGCGCAGAGCGGAACATTGCGGTTGGCATGGGGCATTCGTCGGCTTCTTATGAGCAGGCAGTCATGGCGGCGGCAAACGGAGTGACCGGCATGACTCATGTATATAACGGCATGAGCGGCTTTCATCATCGAACCCCGGGGCTTGCGGGTGCGGCTCTTCGGCTTCGGGAGCTGTACGGAGAGATCATCTGTGACGGACATCACTGTCATACGGCGGCCTTAAATGTTTTTTTTCATGCAAAGGGAGCCTGCCGCGGGATCATGGTAAGCGATTCCATGAGGGCGAAGGGCTGTCCGCCGGGAGGCGGTTATACGTTGGGAGGGCAGCCGGTGGAGGTGGACGGGCAGGGCCTTGCGAAAATTGCGGGGACGGACACCCTTGCGGGAAGCACGCTTAGGCTGAATGAAGGGCTTCGGATCCTGGTAGAAGAGGCGATGGTGCCTTTTGCGGCGGCGGTGTCCTCCTGCACGGAGAATCCGGCCCGCTTTCTGGGGATCGACGGCAGAAAGGGGAAGCTGGCCGCCGGATACGATGCGGATCTTGCAGTGCTGGAAGATGACTATTCCGTGGCGGGAGCTTACTGCCTTGGGAAATGCCTGTGGGAGCCGGCGGCTTTATAAAAAATTCAGAAAAGTTTTCTGCCGTTTTCTTGACGCAGTCATGGAAAGAGACTATGATGAGGAAAGAGTTTCTGAAGAGATCACTGCCTTCCGGCATCCGGACCGGGAGGTTTACAGACGGGAGAGAAAAAGATGGGCGGATTTCGGGACAAGCTGACGAGGTTTATGTATGGACGGTACGGCGTGGATCAACTGAACCGTTTTTTGATGGGAGTCGTGATGGCGTCTCTGGTGATTTCTCTGTTTGTCCGGCACCGGGCATTTTACTGGATTACGCTACTTGGGCTCATGGTTTCGTATTTTCGAATGTTTTCGAAAAATATCAGGAGCCGTTCCCGGGAGAACAGCCGGTATCTGCAGGCCACGGCAGGGCTGCGCAGGGGAATCGCACGGATGAAAAGCAGGAGCAGGGATAAAAGCCACTGTTATTTTAAATGCCCGTCCTGCAGACAGACGGTGCGGGTGCCGAGAGGAAAGGGAAGGATTTCCATCACCTGCCCCAAATGCGGCAGGGAGTTTATTAAGAAGACGTGAACGGACAGGAGGTCAGGATGAGGAAGAGAGAAAACGCGGCGGACGGTCTGATCCGGTATCTGGAGGGCGGGGTTTCTCCCTTTCATACGGCCGGGCTGGCCGCAGAGGAGTTTGAAAGGGCCGGCTATCGGGAATTAGGGCTTTCGGACAGCTGGGCCCTTGAACGGGGAAGGGGTTATTATGTGAGGGCCTGCGGCTCTTCCATGTTTGCGTTCCGGGTGAATCCGGGGTTCGGCCGCCTTCAGGGCTTCCGTATTGCGGCAGCCCACACGGACTGGCCCTGCATGCGGATCAAGCCGGCGCCGGACATGTCTCAGGGTCCTTATGGGAAGCTGAACGTGGAAACCTATGGGGGACCGATTTTGAATACCTGGCTGGACCGTCCGCTTTCTGCGGCGGGACGGGTTACGCTGAAGGGAGAGGGCTGTTTTGCGCCTGTGACCAGGCTGGTGGACTTTAAGCGGCCCATTGCCGTGATCCCCAATCTGGCCATTCATATGAACCGGGACGTGAATCGGGGTGTGGAGCTGAACCGGCAGAAGGACATGGCGCCTTTAATCGGCCGCAGCCTGGAGGGGGAGACCGGAGGAGGGAACGAGTTTGTGGAGGCGCTGGCGGCCGAGGCGGGTGCGCCTGTGGAGGACATCCTGTTTTTTGAACTGTCTCTGTATAACTGTGACAGGCCGGAGTATGTCGGATTAAACGGCGAGTTCCTTTTGTCGCCCCGCCTGGATGACGTGACCTCGGTGAAAGCCTGCGTGGACGGGCTTCTGGGAGGAGGCGGCCGGAGGGACGGGGTGGATATGGCAGTCTTTTTCGACCACGAAGAGATCGGCAGCAGGACCAGGCAGGGAGCGGGCTCCGTGCTTCTCCCTGTCATAATGGAAAAAATCTGCCGTTCCTTCGGTTACAGTGACGAGGACTGCCTGAACAGCCGGTTCCGCAGCTTTCTCCTGTCGGTGGATGTGGCCCATGGGGTGCATCCGAATCAGCCGGAGAAAAGCGACGTGACCAATCAGGTCTTTTTGGGAGGCGGCGTAGCCGTCAAGACGGAGAGCTGCCAGAAATATGCCACGGACGGGGCGGCCATAGGCGTAGTCCGGGGAATCTGTGAAAGGCACGGCATTCCGTATCAGATGTTTGCAGGCCGTTCCGACATGGCGGGAGGAAGTACGCTGGGATCCATCGCCTCGGCTTTTACCGTGATGAACACGGTGGA
>CATJIW010000333.1 GCA_949740745.1 uncultured Lachnospiraceae bacterium
AACGGCGGATGTAATCCGTATCCTGGCTGAATTTATAATAGTAATCTGTGGCCGCCTCCGGGCTCTTCCCGTAATGTTCCCAGAATTTCCGAATAATCTCTCCGGGCCTTCCCACAAGCTTCGCCATAAGCTTCGTGTCGAACAGATCCCGGTAAACGATGCTGTTCTCGATAAGCCCTTTTTCACAGGCATAGTCCAAAAGCTCCGCAAGCACTGGCTCCAGCTCCACGTTATGATATTCCTCTGCCGGCTCCTCATATTCGTCCAGTCCCAGCGTCTCCAAAAGGGCATTGGTGGTATAAAACACATCTTCTTTTTCGATCAGGCCGGTCTCCAGCCCATAGGTCACAAGCTTTTTTATGGCTGTTTCGATCATGGCGCTCCCCTCCCTATTCCGCATATCCGTTCGGATGGCTCTTATGCCATTTCCAGGCGGTGGCAATGATCTCTTCCAGATCCGCATGCTCCGGCTTCCAGCCCAGCACTCTCTTTGCCTTCTCGCTGGAGGCGATAAGCCTTGCCGGGTCTCCTGCCCGTCTGGGAGAAATGACGGCCTTAATGGGATCCCCTGTCACCTTTCTCGCCGTCTCAACAACCTCCTTGACGGTAAAGCCGACGCCGTTTCCCAGGTTGAAAATATCGCTCTCCCCGCCCTCCATCAGATATTTCACTGCCAGGATGTGGGCCTGGGCCAGATCCGTCACATGGATGTAATCCCGGACGCAGGTGCCGTCCTTCGTGTCATAATCGTCGCCGAAAATGCTGATGGCCTCCCGTTTCTTAAGAGGCACCTGGAGGATCAGGGGGATCAGATGGCTCCCCGGTTTAGGGGCCTCGCCGATCCCGCCGCTCATATGGGCGCCGCAGGCATTGAAATACCGGAGGGACACGAACCGAAGCCCGTGGGCCAGGCCGGTCCATTTAAACATCTTCTCCATGGAAAGCTTCGTCTCCCCATAGGTATTGGTTGGCTCCGTCCGGTCCGTCTCCTCAATCGGAATCTTTTCCGGCTCGCCGTAGGTGGCCGCCGTGGAGGAAAACACGATCTTATCAAGGCCGTGGGCCACCATGCTCTCTAAAAGCACCTTGGTCCCGCAGAGATTGTTGTCGTAATATTTGAGCGGGTCGGTCATGCTCTCCCCCACCAGGGAATTTGCCGCAAAATGAATCACTGCGTCGATATCCTTCTCCCCGTCCAGCACCGAATCCACAAATTTTCGATCTCTCAAATCGCCCTGATAAAATTTTGCCTTCGGATGGACCGCCTCGGCGTGCCCCGTCTCCAGATTGTCAATAATGACCACGTCATTTCCCGCATCCACCAGCTCATACACCGTGTGAGAGCCGATATAGCCGGCTCCGCCAAGTACCAGAATCTTCATTTTTTTCCGCCTTTCTTATAAAAATTATTTCCGTCTGTCTGTGCTTCCCTTTCCCTCTAAAATACCCGGATTCCGCCGTAAGGACGCACCTTTAACACATGGCAGGAGCCCTCGCCGAAGACGCCGTCCAGCACTCTCCGATATTCCTCCACGAAAGAATTTTTCACGAAGGCCTGGATGGTCCCGGCAAAGCCGCCGCCGTGAACCCTGCACACGCCATTATCTCCGAGAATGCTCTCGCTGACGGCAATTCCCAGGGATACGCCCTGCTCCTGCACGTTCTTGTTGGTATAAACATTCTGGAGGAACTGGAAGGAGGAGGCTCCCGATTCCTTCACCAGGCCGAGAAAATCTTCAAAACGATCCCCGGAAAGAGCCTTCGCCTCTGCCGCCGCCCGGTCATTTTCCGCAAAGAAATGGAGGCTTCTGAGGACCGCCCGGTCTCCCGCCTTCTCCCGCACCTCGGGAAGTTTTTTCATAAATGCTTCCCGGTCCACCTCCCGGAGCACACTCTTTCCGAAGCAGGCCGCCGCCGCCTTCATCTCCGACGGAATCTGGGCGTAATCGTCGGTGAGGTCGGAATGAGAGCCCTTCGTGTCCACGATGCACAGGCTGTAATGATAGGAATCAAAGTCCACGGAAACCTTCTCCACCACCGGGGCCTTGGGATCTTTAAAATCAATGCCGATAAGGCCGCCCACAGAGCAGGCCGTCTGGTCCATCAGCCCGCAGGGCTTCCCGAAGTATTCATTCTCCGCATACTGGGCGACCTTCGCGATCTCCACCGGATCGATCTTCATCTCGTGGAACAGCCCGGAAATGACGGTCCCCACCAGAACCTCGAAGGCCGCCGAGGAGGAAAGCCCGGCGCCGATCAGCACATTGCTGGTCACGTAGGCGTTGAACCCCTGCTTCGTGGCAAAGCCAAGCCTGTCAAGCCCGGCCGCCACGCCCCGGATCAGGGCCGCCGTGGTCTCCCTTTCCCCCTCCTGCACGGAAAGGTCCGACAGATCGACGGTAATCATCCCATAGCCTTCCGACAGGATCCGGATGCAGCTCTCTTCATTGAGCCCTGCCACGGCAATGGCATCCAGATTGACAGAAGTGGCAAGCACCCGGCCATGCTGATGGTCCGTGTGGTTTCCGCCCACCTCGCTCCGGCCGGGCGTGCTGTAAAGCTCCACCTCTCCCCCGCCGAACAGCTCGCCGTAATGTTTAACGGCCTGTATATACCGCTCTCTCTGAGCCGCCGTCATGGATTCGTCTACATAAATATCCTTCAGCCATTTGTCATGGACTCCCTGTTTCAGCTCCTCAAGGAGCAGCTTTTGTTTTTTCATAGCCTGTACCAACCCTTTCTGTTCTCCCGGCGCCCGGTCCGACTCGCTCGTTCCGGCAGTTTTCTCACCGTTTTCTTCTCTTATCCTAGCACAGTTTTACTAAACATTCAATATATTTTTACTAATAAATTGTTTTTATTTCACTAAATATTAAAAGCCCGGAAATTCCGGGACCAGGCTGTCGATCTTTCAGAATCCGGCATTCCGGACTTCAAAACTCAGGCTCCCGCATGGAAAGCACGAGCCTGAGCTTCTCCCTCTCCGGCAACGAATTTTCAAAAATCAGGAAGTCTCCTCTCTGGGTGATCCTCACGTTTCCTTCTCCATTTTTATACCAC
>CATJIW010000334.1 GCA_949740745.1 uncultured Lachnospiraceae bacterium
AGGCCGACGATCCCGAAGAGATCAAGATCGTCCGCTCCAAACGGTTCGCCGTGAAGCCCATGGACCCGGAAGAAGCCTGCGTCCAGATGGAACTTCTCGGCCACAGCTTCTTCGTCTTCCGGAACAGCGAGACAGACGAGGTCAGCGTTGTATATAAGAGGAAAGGAAACACCTACGGGCTGATCGAACCGGATTTCTGATTCCTCTTCCCTCCGAAAAATAATTTAACCGGCGTGGCAGAAGCCACGCCGGCCGTATTTCTCCGGCACAATGAACGCCGTCCTTTTCCCGGATTCTTCACCTCAGGCCCTGATCTGCTTACACCGCAAACTGGCTGTTATAAAGTTTCGCATAGAATCCGCCTTTCTCAAGAAGTTCCTTATGATTCCCCTGCTCCATGACGCTTCCGTCCTTCATGACCAGGATCACGTCCGCCTCCTTTATGGTAGACAGGCGGTGGGCCACGATGAAGCTGGTCCGGCCCTCCATCATTTTCGCAAAAGCCTCCTGGATGCGGATCTCCGTCCTGGTGTCAATGGAGGAGGTCGCCTCGTCCAGGATCAGCATGGGCGGCAGGCAGAGCATAACCCTTGCAATACAGAGAAGCTGCTTCTGCCCCTGGGAAAGATTGTCCCCGTCCTCGGTGATCACCGTGTCATAGCCTCTGGGCAGACGCTTGATAAAGCTGTGGGCATGGGAAGCCTTCGCCGCCCGGATCACCTCCTCCTCGGATGCCTCCGGCCGGCCCATGGCGATATTCTCCCGGATGGTGCCGTTCCTTAGCCAGGTATCCTGAAGCACCATGCCGTAGTTTTCCCTCAGGCTCCTTCTGGTGATCTCCCGGAGCTCCTTTCCGTCCACCCGGATTTCACCGGCGTCCACGTCATAAAACCGCATCAGCAGATTGATCATGGTGGTCTTTCCGCAGCCGGTGGGGCCCACAATGGCCACCCTCTGGCCCGGCTCCACCCGCAGATTAAAATCCTCAATCAGCTTCTGAGAAGGATTGTAGGAAAAATACACGTGCTCAATGGAAACCGTTCCCTCGACATCCCCGAGCGTCCCCGCATCCGCCCGGTCGGGAACCTGCGGCTCCTCCTCGATCAGCTCGAAAATCCTTGCGGCGCAGGCCAAAGCGTTCTGTAGCTCCGTCACTACGCCGGAAATCTCATTAAAGGGCTTGGTATACTGATTGGCATAGCTTAAGAAGCAGGACAGACGTCCCACGCTGATCCCTCCGGCAATGGCCGAGAAGGCCCCGGCGATGCCGACGCCCGTATAGACCAGGCTGTTGACGAACCTGGTGCAGGGATTTACCAGCGACGAAAAGAAAATGGCCCGCAGGGAGCAATCCTTAAGCCTCCCGTTGATTTCGTCAAACTGCTCCTTCGTCTCCTCCTCATGGCCGAAGGCCTGAACCACCTTTTGATTCCCAATGGACTCCTCAATAAGGGCCGTCTGCTCTCCCCTGGTCTCCGACTGAAGCTTAAACATGGAATAAGTCTTTTTTGCGATAAAACTGGCCACAAACAGGGAAACCGGCGTGATCACCACCACCACCAGCGTGATCTTCACATCTACGGAAAGCATAAATCCCAGAGTGCCCGCAATGGTCATGACCCCTGTGAAAAGCTGGGTAAAGCCCATGAGCAGGCCGTCGGCAAACTGATCCACGTCGGCAATGACCCGGCTCACCACCTCGCCGTAGGAATGGCCGTCAATATATTTTAACGGAAGGATTTCGATTTTCGCAAAGGCGTCCCGCCGGATATCCCGGATCACCCGGTAAGTAATGCGGTTGTTGCACAGGTTCATTAGCCACTGGAAAAGGGCCGTAAGAACGATCACGATCACGATCGTTTCCAGGACCTTCCGAATCTCCCCAAAGCCCACCTTCCCCGGACCTATAATAAAGTCAATGGCACGGCCCGTCAAAATGGGCACGTACAGGGTGAGGGCAACCGTGGCCGCCGCAAAGGCCAGAGACATCAGCACAAAAAACCAGTATCTTTTAATATACCGGAGCACCTTTTTCATGGTGCCCTTCTCCGCTCTCTCCTTCTGCTTACGCATCTGCCTGCACCTCCCCCTCGAACTGAGAATAATAAATTTCCTGATACACGCTGCAATCCCTGAGCAGCTCCTCATGGGTTCCGATCCCGGCCGTCTCGCCGTCCTCCAGCACGATGATCTGATCCGCATACCGGACAGAGGATGCCCTCTGAGACACCACAAACACCGTCAGCCGTTCCTTCATGTCCCGGATGGCCATCCGAAGGCTTGCATCCGTGGCAAAATCCAGCGCCGACGCACTGTCGTCCAAAATCAGGATCTCCGGCTTCTTCACAAGCGCCCTGGCAATGGCAAGCCTCTGCCTCTGTCCGCCGGAAAGGTTCTTTCCCCCCTGAGCAATGGGCGTATCCAGCCCCTGCTCCTTCTTTTCCACAAACTCCTTCGCCTGGGAAAGCTCCAGCGCCTCCCAGAGCTCCTCCTCCGTGGCATCGGCCTTGCCCCACTTTAAATTATCCCGGATGGTACCCTTAAACAGCACCGACTTCTGAGGCACCACGCCGATTTTTTCCCGCAGCTTCCCTGTCGGATATTCCTTCACGTTGACCCCGTCCACCAGCACTTCCCCGCCGCTCACGTCATAAAACCGGGGGATCAGGTTGACCAGGGAGGACTTCCCGGAACCGGTGCCGCCGATGACCCCGATGGTCTCGCCCCGCCCGGCCTGAAAGCTCACGTGGCTCAGAGACTCCGCTCCCGCATTCTTATAATGAAGGCAGGCGTCGGAAAACTCCACGCATCCCACTTCCTTTGGTGCTTCCCGCTCCCACACCTTGGGCGCCGTCATGCTGGACTCCGTCTCCAGTACCGAGGCGATCCGCCCGGCGCAGGCCAGGGCCTTGGTGATGGTCACGATCAGGTTCGCCAGCTTGATCAGCTCCACCAGGATCTGGGACATGTAGTTGACCAGGGCCACCACCTGCCCCTGGCTGATGATGCCGCCGTCCACCTGAAGGGCCCCCGTCCAGATGAGC
>CATJIW010000335.1 GCA_949740745.1 uncultured Lachnospiraceae bacterium
ACATCCATCCTCAAACTTCCCGCTGACCACGGCCCCGGCGCCGACCACGCAGTTATCGCCCAGGACAGTTCCCTTCAGAATAATGCTGTTGCATCCGAGAAAGCAGTTTTTCCCGATACGGATCTCCTTCGCAGGGATCAAATCCACTGCGTCTCCTCCGTGAGGATCCTGCATGAGCTTCAGCCGTTTTTCTGCATCAATGGGATGAAAATCATTGTCCAGGATCTTGCAGTTGCCGCCGATGAGGGTGTTCTCTCCGATATAGATCCCCTTCCGGGCATAAATCGTCGCCCCGGAGATCCCGACGCTGTCGCCGATCTCGATGACGGCTCCCGGCGCCCGGGTCACGATGACGGTCCGGCTGTAAAGGCCGACCAGGTTGCTTAAAAAGCTGCTCTTGATGGTGACATTCCTGCCGATCTTCAGTCCGGCCCCGCCTTTATTGAAAATAACAGGCACACCCTTCAGGAGGAGCTTTTTTCCATATTCGACTTTGGTCATTTTCATGATAAGCTTAAACCAGTTGCTGTTCATGTTCTGTCCCCTTACAGACCCAGGATCGCCTCCGCATATTTCCCAACCGAAACCTCCCTGGTCAGATGCTCTTCCAGATGCTTCCGCCCCCGTCTCCCCATCGCCGTCAGTTCTTCACTCCCGGCATGATCGATAAACCAGCGGATGTTCCCTTCCACCGCCCGGTAATCCCCCGGCTCGGAGCAGAGGCCGCCTTTCGTCTCTTCGATGATCGAGCGGATCTCAGAACCCTTCTCCAGGACGCCCAGCACGGGGGCCTGGACGGCGGCGCATCCGTAATACTTCGAAGGGCAGCTGACCCCCTTGATCCCTTTGGCGCTCACCACCCAGTGGATGTCCCCCGCATTCAGGCTGTAGACCAGGTTTTCTTTCTCCTGATAGGGGATGAAGACCACGTTGTCCATGCGGTGGGCTTCGGCATAGGACACCAGCTTCTCCAGCAGGGAGCCGCCTCCCACAAAGGCGAAGACCGCCTCCCGCCCGTCAGCCGTTTTTGTTCCGGGCTTAAATCTCCGGATCACCTTAATCAGGTTTTCCAGATCGTAGTAGAGACCGATGTTGCCGGAGTACATGATGACAAATTTATTTTCCAGATTGTACTGCTTCCGGAAGGCTGCCACCTTCGGATGGCTTTTTTCTATGGGATAGATCTCTTTTTCGTTGACCCAGTTGTTGATCATCACCGCATCCGGCACGCGTGCTCCTTTAAAGCGGGCCTGCAGGGTCTCCATCAGATCCCGGCCCACGGTGATGACCAGGCTGCTCTGCCTGCAGCTGAACCTGTCAAAGAACAGCATGGCACGGATCAGCAGGCGGTTCCTGCTGTAGCCTACGGCCATGACCTGCTCCGGGTTAAAATCCTGGATGTTGTAGATATACTTTACATGCTTGACCCATTTCCCCCAGACGCCCAGCAGCCCGCCCAGGACCGGGGGCTGGGAGATGGCCAGCACATAATCTGTCTTTCCCACTTTGAAGGTCGCCTGCATGGCGCCGGAGAAGTAAGAGAGGATGTTCCGGATCCGGCTCCCTTTCTTTGTCTTTTGGAATTCCGGGACACGGACGCGGAGGAGCTTCACTCCGTTGATTTCTTCCCGGTAATATTTCCGTTTTTTATATTTCTCTTCCACAGTGCCCAGGTAGCTCGGCACCACGCAGATGACGGTGACCTCGAACCGGTCGGAGAGTCCTTCCGCCAGCTCCCGCAGGATCTGGCCGGTGGACGCCGTGTCCGGGATATAGTAATGGGCGTAGATCAGCAATCGTTTTTTTTCACTGCCCTGATGCATGGTCCGTACCCCTTCCTGCAGCTTTGAAAA
>CATJIW010000336.1 GCA_949740745.1 uncultured Lachnospiraceae bacterium
CCGCCGCCAGGGCATTGGCCACGTTGTGCTCTCCGGGCACGCCCAGCTCCAGATGCGCCATAACCGTTCCCCGCCGCACCACATCAAAGGCGGCATGGCCTTCTTCATTATAAGAAATCCGCTCCGCATGATAATCCGCCTCCGCGCCCTCCAGGGAAAATGTCACCATCCGGCACTCGACGTCGCCCATCAGCTCTCTGTAAGCCGGAATATCCCCATTGATAATCAGAAGCCCATCCTTCGGCAGAATTTTCGCAAAGGTATGGAAGGACTCCCGGATATCGTCCAGATCCCTGAAAAAATCCAGATGATCCGGCCGGATATTGAGGATCACCGCAATGGTCGGAAAAAAGGAATGGTAGCTGTTGGTATACTCACACGCCTCCGTCACAAAACAGCCGGAATGCCCGATGCGGATATTCCCGCCGATGCTGTGGAGAATGCCTCCCACGGAGATGGTCGGGTCCTTTTCGGCCGCCAGAAGAATCTCCGTTACCATGGACGTGGTCGTGGTCTTCCCGTGGGTTCCCGCAATGGCCACCGCCTCCGGATAGTTTTTCATGATCTGCCCTAAAAGCTCCGCCCTGGTAAGAAGGGGGATCCCCCTCTCCTTCGCCGCCAGAAGCTCCGGATTGTCCTCGCGGACAGCCGCCGTATAAACCGCCGCGTCCAGGCCGTCCGAAAGGTTGGAAGCCCTCTGGCCCTCGAAAATCCTCACTCCCGCTTCTTTCAAATGATCCGTCAGCGAGGATACCGCCGAGTCGGAACCGCTGACCGTAAAGCCCTTCGACAAAAGCACCTCCGCCAGGCCGCTCATGCTGATGCCGCCGATCCCGATAAAATGCACTGCCGCAGGCTTCTGAAAATCTATCTGATACATGGTGATTCCCTCTTTTCGCTCTTCATTTTTACCAGTATAACATAAAAGACAGTATCTTCCAATACTGTCTTTGGTATGCCTCGTTCCCACAATTTTTGTTTCAGGTATCATAAAAGCAAAACGCAGGAACTGCAGATGCTTCTATTGCTGCCCGCGGGCAAAGATCAGGCCCCGGTAGCGCTCTAACAGAAGCAGCAGGCTGTTTCCCAGGACGGCGACTGCCAAAACTTCGCCGATCCCCACCGTGACCATCATCCACCAGATAGCGTCCGGAGCGCCGTAGGCCACCCGCAGCACCCACGGAATAATCAGCACGTTGGAGATAATCGGCGGTACACACACCAGAAACTTATGTCTCCGGACAAGGTAGGAGCATACCGCCCCGATCAGGGTTGCCAGGCTCCCGAACAGGATGTCCAGAATGACGCCGCTCCCCAGAAGGTTGGAGATCAGACAGCCGACAAACACGCCCGGCACCGCCGCCGGCGTGAAATACGGCAGGATCACCAGCGCCTCAGAAATCCGAAACTGAATCGGCCCGAAGGAAACCGGCGCAAGGGGCACGGTGAGCGCCACGTAAATGGCCGCAATTAACGCCGCCTGCACGGTGAATAAAACTGCCCTGGATGTTGCTTCTCTTTCTTTCCTCATTTCATTTTCTCCTTTAGTTTTGTTTTACGTGTGGAAGGTCTCGAACACACGCGCTGCTCTGCCAAAAAGCCCTGCAGGTCTGGCTTTTGCGGGCTTTTCAACATGTCCCAGAATACCACGCCGGAAGGAGAATTGTCAAGCAAGTACCAGAAAAATATCAAAAGGTACCGGACGGGCAGAAGAAGGCGCCGGAATGCAGCCAGCGGATCCGTCCTTTTTCTCATGGAAGCGGACGAGCTTCTTTTTAAATCCGGGAGGATGATTTTCCTTTACAACCCGGCCTGCCGTAAGGTATGATGAATTATGTTATAGAAGTGATCGGCAAACGGACTCTGATTAACATATTTTTATCAAACAGGAGGATATGATTATGAGCACAAAAAAACTTGGCTTCGGACTGATGAGGCTTCCCTCTCTCGATCCCAACGATCCTGCGAAGATCGACCTGGAGCAGACGAAGAAAATGGTCGACACCTTCCTGGAAAGGGGCTTTACCTATTTTGATACTGCCTGGATGTACTGCGGCTTCCAGAGTGAAAACGCCGCCGGCGAAGCCCTGGTGAGCCGCCATCCCAGAGACAGCTTCACGCTGGCCGACAAGCTTCCCGCTCCCTTTTTAAAGACAAAGGAGGACCGGGACCGTATTTTCAATGAACAGCTGAAAAAGACGCAGGTGGACTATTTCGATTACTATCTGCTCCATGACATCGGCGCTGACCATTATGAAATCTTTAACCGCCTGGACTGCTTTACCTGGCTGAAAGAGAAAAAAGCCCAGGGGCTCGTGAAAAAGATCGGTTTTTCCTTCCATGACAGCCCACAGCTTCTGGATCAGGTCCTTACCGCCCATCCGGAAATGGAATTCGTCCAGCTCCAGATCAATTACCTGGACTGGGACAGCGAGGGCGTTCAGTCCAGGAAGTGCTACGAAGTTGCCGTAAAACACGGGAAGCCGGTCATTGTCATGGAACCGGTCAAGGGCGGGACTCTGGCGCAGATCCCGGATGAGGCTGAGGCTCTCTTTAAAGAGCGCCGGCCGGATATGTCCGTCCCCTCCTGGGCCATCCGCTTCGCCGCCAGCCTGGACGGCGTCATGATGGTCCTAAGCGGCATGAGCGACATGGAGCAGCTCCTGGACAACACCGGATACATGAGCGATCCGGTTTCCGTGAACGAAGAAGAAAAAGAGATCATCAAAAAGGCAGTGGCCATTATTAATAAGAACATCGCCGTCCCCTGCACCGGCTGTTCCTACTGCACCGACGGCTGTCCCAGGAACATCGCCATCCCCAAATATTTCTCCTTATATAATGCGGATAAGCAGGAGCTTAAGACAAAGCGGTGGACTCCCCAGGGCGAATATTACTCCCGCCTGACCACGGTATTCGGAAAGGCCGGCGACTGCGTGGAATGCGGCCAGTGCGAGGGCGTCTGCCCCCAG
>CATJIW010000337.1 GCA_949740745.1 uncultured Lachnospiraceae bacterium
ATGCCGGAGACATACTGGGAGATCACCGTGGCGGCGGCCGCCCCCTCCGGCCCCCAGTGGAAGGACAGGACAAACAAAAGATCCAGCCCGATGTTTAAGAGCGCGGAGATCCCAAGGAACAGGAGAGGGACCAGGGAATTTCCCAGGGCCCGCAGCAGGGAGGCGAAATAATTGTAGAGGAAGGTGGCGGCAATCCCCAGGAAAATGATCCAGAGATATCCGCGCATCATTTCATAGATCTGCGGCGGCGTCTGTAAAAGCCGCATGATCGGGTCGATAAAGACGAACACGGTCAGGTTCAGTACGACGGTGCACGCCGCCACCAGAAAGAAGGAGGCAGACATGCTGTGTTTCAGCCGTTCCATGTTTCCTGCACCGTAGCAGGTGGAAAACACCGCTCCGCTTCCCATGCAGAGCCCCAAAAGGATTGAGGTCAAAAAGGTCATCAGGGTATAGGCGGAGCCCACGGCCGCCAGGGCGTCAGAGCCCAGGAACTGGCCGACGATCAGCGTGTCCGCAATGTTATAAAGCTGCTGGAGAAGGTTTCCCAGGATCATGGGAAAGGCAAAAAACAGCATGGTCTTCGTAATGCTTCCGCTGGTAAGGTCTTTCTTTTTTCCTGTCATTGCATTCTTTTTCATGATATTCCGATCCTTTTATGTATGGTTCTTGTCCTTTCAAATAATTTCCCAATTGCCTGGCCGTTTCCGTGGCCCGCACCCTTACAGATGCCGGATGGAGGCCCGCTTGTCCAGAAAAATCCCGGCGCAGACTACGGCGATTCCAAGCAGCTTGCCGGGAGGGAAGCTTCCAAGGAGGATTAAATCCGCCACGATGCTGGCAGCAATCTGGCCGATCAGGAGAAAAATCGTCGCATGGAAGACCTTCATGTTCCCGTAGGCCATGTTGTTGAGCACACAGCTGAATCCGCCGAGAGGGCCGGTCAGATAGCCGATGAGAGGGGCGCTTTTGAAGCCGGATACAGGCAGCTTTAAGCCGGTGGCAAAGAGAAGCAGGAAGAAGGCCACGAGGGCGCCGAAGCCGCCGTTGTAGAAGCTTCCGGCGATCTTTCCCACATAACGGCTGGCTTCATAATTGAACATCCGGGCAAACACGGTGATGCAGCCGATAAAGATCGCAAAAATCAGGAGAAGGAACAGCATTCCCTGACCGGAGACGCCGGTAAAGGAGTCGGCCCCGGCGAAGTTGATGACGAACACGCCCGCAAGGATGCACAGGAAGCCGGGGAGGCGGAAGGCATGAAAGGCTACCTTGTCCGACCCGAACCATCCGAAGTGGTCGACCACTGCCGACATGATGAGCTGGCCGGAAACGGAGAGGCAGACGGTGACGGCGCTTCCAAGCTTTGCCACCAGATATCCGGAAAATCCCAGGACGAAAATCGCACATACGCCGCCGAAGCAGGCATGGAAGGGCATTCCGTTGGGCTTTGGAAATTTTTTCGTGACGGAAAACTCCAAAATCAGGCTGGTGAGGGCATTCAAAAGCTGGCTGATAAAGCCGACGCCCAGGACTCCGATAAAGGGGTAGAGCATGCCGTTGTAGCTGCTTTGGGCAGAAATCATTGCGCCGGAAATCACGGCCAGGACAATATAGAGCATAAGTTTTCCTCCTGCGGCGAAAGCCGCCTTGTTTTTATCAAAAGGGTATGACTTTGTGCATCAGGCAACAGTTCTGATTATACTGGCAATACTCAAATTAATCAATACGATTTCTGGCAATTTTGCGGGATCTGTGGTATGATAAAAGCAGTTTGCATGAAAGTGTATGTGACAGAGAGAAGCTGAAAAAACAAAACAGAAAGAACAGGAGGGAATCTTATGGCAACTCCACACAATCAGGCAGAGAAGGGGCAGATTGCAGAAAGCGTCCTGCTTCCGGGCGATCCCTTAAGGGCCAAATTTATCGCGGAACATTTTCTGGAAGACGCCGTCATGTTCAATTCCGTGCGGAACATGCTGGGCTTCACCGGAACCTACGGCGGAAAGCGGGTGTCGGTTATGGGCACCGGCATGGGCTGCGCCTCCATCGGCATCTATTCCTACGAGCTGATCCATTTCTACGGCGTGAAAAACCTGATCCGGGTCGGCTCCTGCGGAAGCATTCAGGAGAACCTTCCCGTGGGGAACCTGGTCATGGCCATGACGGCCAGCACCGACGGGAATTTTGCCCATCAGTACCAGCTTCCCGGAACCTATTCGGCCGCAGCCTCCTATGAGCTTCTGGAACAGGCCGTCCGGTCGGCGAGGGCCCATGGCTGGCCCTGTCAGGTGGGCAGCGTCCTGTCCTCCGACCTCTTTTATACGGAAACGCCGGAGTGGAAGGAATGGGCAAAGATGGGGCTTCTCTCCGTGGAAATGGAAAGCTACGCCCTTTACTGCAATGCGAGCCGGGCAGGAGTCCGAGCCCTTGGCATCTTCACCGTGTCCGATTCCATCGTGACAGGAGAAGGGCTTTCCGCCCAGGAGCGCCAGACCGGCTTCACCAACATGATGCAGGTGGCTCTGGAAACGGCAGCCGCCTTCACCGAATGACCGGACAGAGAAAGCAGAAGTACAAAAAGCTGATCGCCAACCGGATCCTTCTCACCGGGATCCTTCTGGCGGTCCAGGCGGTATGGCTGGTGGTCTTCCTCCAAAGGCTCACCAGCTATTCCATATGGGTCAGCGCCGGGTTTACGGCGCTGAGCATCCTGATCACCCTGTTTTTGATCGGGAAGGAAGAAAACTCCGCCTACAAGATCGCCTGGATCATCCTGATCCTCTGCCTTCCCCTGTTCGGCGGCCTCCTCTACCTTTCCTTCGGCAATAAAAACCCCTCCAAGAACATGAAGCGGCGGCTGAAAAACGCCCACCGGGCTATGGCCAGGGGCTTTCGGGAAGAGCCGGAGGCGGCAGCGGCTCTGAAGAAAATCGACCGGCGGGCGGCGGGGGTGAG
>CATJIW010000338.1 GCA_949740745.1 uncultured Lachnospiraceae bacterium
CCGACAGAAGCCGATATCGTCCGATACATCTTTACAGAAGCCGTCTCCGGAACTCCTCACGCCCAAATTGCCCGAATCTTAAACATCCGCCATATTCCTGCCCCATCCCATCCCGCTGCTTTGCCTGGGGACGGCCCTCGTACACGGCCTTCCTGCGGCTGGACCGGACAAATGATCGGGCGGATCCTTCGGTCGGAACGTTACACCGGGGATGCGCTCCTCCAAAAAACGTACACAACCGACCACATCAGCCACAACGTCAAATGGAATCACGGAGACCGTCCCCAATACATGGTCCGCTACCACCATCCTGCCATTATTGCCCGCAAGCTGTTTCAGGAGGCTCAGACTGCCAGATCCATGACCGCCTCCCACAAAAGCACCCATACCAGATATCCCTTTTCCGGTCGTCTGCTCTGCGGCTGCTGCGGACGGCATTACCATACCAGAAACAGAAACTATTATCCGATCTGGTTCTGCCCCTCTGCCGGCCTGAATAATGGCATCACCGCATGCCATTCAGAAAAGATCTACGAAGAACAACTGAAACGCATGCTGCAAAAAGCCGCCTGCGAACGGTTCTTTTCATCCCGAAAGCCAGCCGCAGAATTCCTTTATGAAATGCAGAAACGATTGCTTCACATTCAGGAAAACGACTATTATGAACAGGAACGTACTCTGCAAAAGCACTGTCTCCTGACTGCGTCCGCAGATCCGCAGGCAGATCCCGGGCAAATAGACCGTCTGAAAGAAAGGCTGTCCCGTTTAGAAATCTATTGGGAAAAGCTGGAGCAGGACTACCCATGGAGAAAGAAAGCACTGAAATGGATCCGATCGCTCCCCCGCAATACAGAGGGCTTAAACCAGTTTCTGTGCGGTCTGGCCGCTGAATATGTCAAAGCGTTTATCCTGTCAGTTGTCATCCATGACCCGTTTCATTATACTGTCCATTGGTTTGACAACAACCAGAGCAATGTCACAATGTACAGTAATGTCAAAGATCACCGCATAAACGCTTCTAACTTCAGAAAATAACCAATTTCTCATCTGCAAAAGGTATAATATTATGAATTTAAACACCACAATTCTTTCCGCCAAAGAGCGGACAGTGGAGGTCATTCCTCCAAAGAAAAAACCGGTTCCTGATCCTCGGTTCTCTTCCTCCGTATATCTGCGTGTGGCTGCCTACTGCCGCGTGTCCACCGACGGAGAAAGCCAGCAGCAATCCTATCATACCCAAAAACAGTTTTACACCGAATATATCCATTCCAGACCGGGCTGGCATCTTGCCGGCATTTACGCAGACGAAGCCAAATCCGGCACCACCACAAAATACCGTCCTGAATTCAACCGGATGATCAATGATGCCAAAACAGGAAAAATCGATTATATCATCACCAAATCCATTTCCCGCCTGGCCCGAAATACCATCGATGCCCTTAGCACCATACGGTCCTTAAAATCCCTGGAATCTCCTGTCGGAGTGTTTTTTGAACGGGAAAATCTGGACACCCTGGACAGCAAAGGGGAATTGATGCTGACCATCCTTTCTGCTCTGGCTCAGGAGGAAAGCCGCTCCATTTCAGAAAATATCCGCTGGGCCATTCAGAAAAACTTTGAAAAAGGCCGGGTACGGGTAGATCTGAACCGAATGCTCGGTTATGATCTGCGCCCCGACGGACAATGGCAGATCAATGACGCACAGGCTGCCATTATCCGATATATTTTTCAGCAGTTTTCCAATGGAATAAGCGGCAATGCAATCAGCCGGGAGTTGAATTCCATGGGACTGACCACTGTAAATGGAAAAAAGTGGTACCCCAGCGCTGTTTTCCTGATCCTGCGGAACGAAAAATACATCGGGGACTGCGAAATGCAGAAATATGTAACCGAAAATTTTCTCACTCATAAGTCCGTCAAAAATACCGGACAGGCCAAAAAATTCTACATAACAGGCCATCACCCTCCTATCATCGACCGCCCTCTCTGGGACAAGGTACAGACCATACTAAAAAAATTGAACCGGACTTCCTCCGGAGCAGAAGGAGTTTCTTCCTTATATAATAATCTCGTCTGCAGCTGCTGCGGTTCCGGCTATTCCCGCGCCGCCTATACGGCCCGTGCCAGGAATTATACAGACGGCAGACTGACCAAAGACCTGCAGTATAAAGAAATCTATACCTTCTCTTACAGCATCTGGCGCTGCAGAGGAAAGCACAAAAAGGCAATTGCCAGTCATCCCGGAAGGCTTTCTCAGACAGAAAAGGCACTTATGGATCAAAACTGTTCCTCTGCGCCTCTTTATGAATGCGCCGTAAAACAAAGCTTTATGGAAATGCTTTATCGATTGAAATGGGAATACGAAGCATATGAAGAATCTTGTGAACTCTGCCGAAAATTTTCAGACTTTCAGACCTCCTGTCAATTTGAACATGACCGAGTCTTTGCCCTCTTCCTTCGGTGCCTGCAGGAACTGCCTTCCAGGAACAAAGCCGGACTGCCAATCCGTATCAATTTCCCCAAACCGGTGGGACAGCCGCTCCCTGATCCCGCCGATGCCGCTGACCTCCTCCCGTTTGACAAGCATCTGTACCGTACTTTTATCAAAGGCGGCCTTATAACCGGTGATTCCATCCTGTACCACACCACTTTCGGCATCGATCTCAAATGTGCCGGAAACAGCCGGACCCTTCTGGACTTCTGCGGTTTCCGAAGATGCCAGAAGGACGGAACCATAGAATTGCTCACCGAAACCTGGCAGGTAAACGGAAAAAGCATCCAATACCGAAAAACACCTCTGCGAAAACCAAAATCCAACAGCTGACTCCCCCGCTCATCTTCCGCCGAAATCCTCTCCCGCCGTCTGTGGCCAGGCCGCA
>CATJIW010000339.1 GCA_949740745.1 uncultured Lachnospiraceae bacterium
AAGGGTTGTCCCGGAAGGCCTGATAAAAAAGGGAGATCACAGAGATGATGAAAAGGGGCGGAAGCACGGTGCCGAGTACGGTCAGAAACGCTCCGGGGACGCCCGCCACCCGGTATCCGATCAGGATCGACGCATTGACGGCAAGGGCGCCGGGCGAAGACTGGGCAATGGCCGTCAGATCCATCATTTCCTGTTCCTCGATCCAACGGAGCTCATCCACAAATTTTCTACGCATCAGCGGGATCATCACAAAGCCGCCGCCGAAGGTGCAGGCGCTGAGCTTCAGCGTTGAAAAAAACAGCTTCAGGCAGCTCTGCCGGTTGTTATGGTTCAAAACATACGGTTTTGTATCCTCCGATAATTTTTTCATGGGACTTCCTTTCTTGCCGTTTCTTGTTTTTCCGATTTTTTATCTTCTGTTCTGCCTGGTATTTTACGAAGGAGCAGGATTATCATCATACGGCTTTCATCCTCCCTCTGCCGGCCGGCACACTCCTTGACCGGAGTTTTGGTCCGGCAACCGGTATGCTTCTGCCGGCAGGTTTCTCCCTGCTTCTCCATCATAGAATACATCAGCTTCCGTAAAATAGTCAATAAAATGTTGCCCGGACCATTCGCCCAACTCTTTATAATTTACTTTTTCCCTCTGTCAGGCTTTCCGAAAATGAATAATCCTTGATTCCATAAGATCCGATATGATATTATGGTATTATGATTCTCACAGAAACAATCATCCGGGAAACAGCCATTGGAGAAGGGAGGGCGCTATGGGCAGGTTTTTTAACATCAGCGCCGACTGCAAAGCCGGTCTGCATTACATGGTCGATCTTCGGCCGAAATTGGAAAAAATCAGAGAAATGGTTGACCGGGGTGATTATTTTACGATCAACCGCGCCCGCCAGTATGGGAAAACCACAACCTTGAAGGCCTTAAGCAGTTTTTTGAAGGACGACTACGTGGTCATATGGCTGGACTTTCAGATGTTAAGCTTTGCCGATTTTGAAAGTGAAGCTGCCTTTGTCAGTGCCTTTGCGCGGGAAGTTGTCAGAGCATTCCGCAGGGATGAGCGGATTCCCTCAGAAATTTCACAAAAATTTCAGACGCTTGCTGCGAATACTTCTGCAAATGCCAGGCTTGCCTCTTTAACAGAATGCTTCAGCGAATGGTGCGGTGAATCAGAAAAGCCGGTTGTATTAATGATTGACGAGGCGGACAGTGCCGCAAACAATCAGGTCTTTCTTGATTTTCTGGCACAGCTTCGCGGTGCCTATATTAACCGGGATGTCATAGCAGCCTTCCAATCCGTCATCCTGGCAGGCGTATATGATATCAAACACCTCCGTCACAGGCTTCGCCCGGAGGATGAGCATAAAAGAAACAGCCCATGGAACATTGCGGCTGATTTTCTGATTGATATGAGCTTCTCGCCAAAGGAAATCGCCGGAATGCTGCGAGAATACGAAAACGATCATCACACGGGCATGGATATCGAAGAAATAGCAGCTCTTCTCTATGACTATACCTCCGGTTACCCATACCTCGTCTCCCGCATCTGCAAGCTGTTAGATGAACGGAATTTGGGAGGCGCCAAATTTTCGGAGAGTGGCAGGGTATGGACAAAGGATGGATTTTTAACCGCCGTCCGTATTCTGCTTGCAGAGCCAAACATGCTCTTTGACTCTTTAATCAACAAGCTGGCGGATTATCCGGAGCTGGAACACCTTCTGTATGGTCTGTTGTTCCAGGGGAAAGAGATTTCCTACGTCATCGGTGTTCCCTCCATAGAGATGGCGGTGATGTTCGGCTTTGTAAAGATTGAGCAGCATCGGGTATTGATTGCAAACCGGATTTTCGAGACTTTGCTGTATAATCTGTTCCTCACGACCCCCGCCATGCAGCAGGAGGAAATCTATGACGCCGCCCAGAAAGATAAAAATCTGTTTGTGGAAAGTGGACATCTAAATATGAAAAAGGTATTGGAACGTTTTGTTGTCCATTTCGATTCTCTTTATGGGGACAGAGGCCAAAAATTTTATGAAGACGACGGGCGCCGCTATTTTATGCTGTTTCTGAAGCCCATTATCAATGGCCAGGGAAACTGCTATGTGGAAACAGAAACCAGAAACCGGGAGCGCACCGATCTGATTGTCGATTATCACGGAGAACAGTTTATTATAGAGACGAAAATCTGGCATGGCTCAGCAAGACACATCCTCGGGGAAGAGCAGCTGGAAAACTATCTCGATCATTACCATTTAATGAAAGGATATCTGCTGATCTTTAATTTCAATAAAAAAAAGAAAACCGGGGTGACGGAGGTTTTTCTGGGCGATAAAATATTGGTCGAAGCAGTCGTATAGATTGTACAATATGTGCAGAGTAAAAATATCACATTCGGCCCGGCTGTGTAGTTCCCGCCGGCCCTGCTTTCCGGGAGGAAAACCATGGAACGAAAAATAAAAAGCTTTTGCCGCATTACTGTACTTCTTCTGTCCGTCTCCATAGCTGCCCGGACGCTTTCTGCCTGCGGCAGCCATTCAGAAAATACGGCCGCCGCCATGCACCTTACAAAGACCGAAGGGGTCGTGCAGGTGGCCGATCAGGACGGCGCGGCAGTGGAGCCCATGGAATCCCTTGGGCTTTATGACGGCTATCAGGTCGCTACGAAGACGGAAAGCTATGCATGGATCAGTCTGGACCGGGACCGGCTGGCTAAAATGGATACTGACAGCCATGTCGGAATCCAAAAGGATGATAAGCATCTGGAAATTCTCGTCAGGTCCGGCGGCCTGTACTTCCATGTGACAGACCCCCTCGAAGAGGACGAGACAATGAATATCCGCACCTCCAACATGATGGCAGGGATCCGCGGCACCTGCGGCTGGATCCAGGCGGCTGACCAGAACCACATGCAGGTATCTCTTCTGGAGGGCTCCGTGGTCTGCACCGTCTTTGATCTGGCCGGCCGCATTCTGGCTTCCGAAACCATTTCTGCCGGTGAGACCGCCGATATGGTTTATGACAAAGACGGGGAAAGCTCTGTCCGCACCAGAAGCTTTACCTTCTCTGACATTCCGCCTTACGTTCTGACAGAGGCGGAGCAGACAGACGTTCCGGCTATCCGCGATCTGCTCCATGCACTGGAACAGACCGCCGAGGAGACTGCCTGGCCGGAAAGCATACCGGAAACAGATGAAGCCTCAGAACCAGAGTCACCGGAGACGCCTGCCGCCGAAGTCTCCCTTCCGACAGACATCGGGCCGGATCTGTTTGTGTTTAATCCCGGAGGCGGAACCGGGGCAAACCTTGCTCTGAACCAGGACGGCTCCATTGGCGGGGAATACACAAGCATCTCTGTGGAAAGCGGTGACGGCTACCAGACGACCATCTACACCTGCAGCTTTGAAGGACAATTCGAGGACATCCGTCAGGTCAATGACTATACCTGGTCCATGACCTTAAAGAGTGTCTCTCTCCAAAACGAATTGGGAACCTCCTGGATTGAGGACGGAACCCGCTATGTGATTTCCGAACCCCTTGGGCTGGCCGCCGGGGATTCCTTCTTCCTCTATGCGCCGGACGCGCCTGTGGAGGAGCTTCCGGAAGATGTCCTGATATCCGGAAGAGCAGAGCTTTGGAACCTCTATCAGGAGACGGGGCTTCTCTCCTGCTACGGGCTCTACAACGCCGCCCAGGAGCGCGGCTTCTATCAGTACTGACCCGGACGGAGGGAAACCGGCGCTTCCGGTTCATCCGTCCCGGAAACCGCCCATGCATTCTGAGGTGCTGAATAAGTCTTCAAACAAATACCGCCGGAGGCTCTTTAAATCAGGGCCTTCGGCGGTATTTGTTTTACGGAAACAGATTATGCGACTGCCAGAAAGGGCTGCCTGGCAGTCTGTCCGGAGCTGTCTGCTTCAAAAGCTTCTGTCTGCGGTTGGGACTCGGCCGCTGTGACCGTCCTGGTGGTACCGCCGGAAATATAGACCTCGCCGCATTCCGGGCAGATGCCGGTGTGGAGAGTGACGTCCTGGCTTACCACGCGGCGGCCCTCC
>CATJIW010000340.1 GCA_949740745.1 uncultured Lachnospiraceae bacterium
GCCTGTAGTAAATCTTCTGATCCAGTTTCTTTCCGGTGACCTGGACCTTCTCTGCGTTCACGACGATCACGTAATCGCCGGTATCCATATTGGGCGTGAACGTAGGCTTGTTCTTGCCTCTGAGGACGGATGCGACTTCAGATGCCAGACGTCCTAATGTATATGCGGAAGCGTCAACGACATACCATTTTCTCTCAATGGTCGACGGGCTAGCCATAAATGTTTTCATTGGTTTGACCTCCTTGGATTTCACCTTTCAAATATTCTTATCCTGTCTTGTCTCTATTTGTACGGCAGATCCGGAACTCCGGGGCTTTGGTTTTCCTGACCGGCCAGTCAATAGACCTGTTTTTGGACGCAAAGAAAGCGCCACAGCTTTTATATTATAGTACACTCTTCGGGGCGTGTCAATCAGTTTTTTCCTTGGTTTCAGCCGTTTTGCACCAGAAATTCCGCCGCGCCGTCCCAGGCTGCCTGCTTCCCTGCATGGGCAATCATCCGCTCCCGCTCTTCCTCTCTGCACCGATGGATGATCATAATGACCCGGCCTTCCGTGCGGAGGGCGCTTCGGTCCAGAGAGTAATCGATCCAGTCGTTGGTGTTTCGTTCATAAAGCTCCGGTTCCCCCGCCGGAGTAATGGAGACCAGGGTCAGTCCCCTGGCGGGAGCCTTCACGCCCGCCCTGCGCCGGTCCCTGGCGTTTAAGACCTCTTTCATGTGCTCCGGAGGAAAGGTTCCCTGGCCGATGCTCATAAGAGTTCCCGCAATGATCCTTACCATATTATAAAGGAAGCCGTTCCCGGAAAGACGGATGGTGACCAGGTCCCCCGTCCTCGTCACGGCCGCTTCATAAAGCTTCCGCACCGTATCCTCCGCCTGGCTCCCGGCCGAGCAGAAGCTTGCGAAATCATGCTCCCCCAACAGATAATCCGCCGCCGCCTGCATGCGCCCCGCATCCAGCGGCCAGTGGCAGAAGGTGGAGCTTAACCGTCTGGTGGGATCGGGAAACTGCCGGTTCAGAATCCGGTATTCGTAGGTTTTCACGGAATTGCATTTCCGGGGATGGTAGGAAGCCGGAACCTCCCCGGAGGACTGGACTGCAATGTCCTCCGGCAGGCGGCTGTTTAACGCATAGCCGAATTTCTCCGGAGGAATCCGGCTCTTCGTATTGAACACGGCGATATTTCCCAAAGCGTGGACTCCGGCATCGGTCCTGCTGGCCCCCGTCACATGGATCTCCTCCCCGGTAAGCTCCGAAAGCGCCCGGTTTAACTCCGCCTCGATGGTGGGGCCGTTTTTCTGGAACTGGAAGCCGCAGTAATGGGTTCCGTCATAGGCTACCACTAATTTTATCCGTTTCATAGTTCCTCCGTCCCGGTCCGCTTTTGCACAGGCCGGCCCCAGACCGTCACAGAAATACCCGAAGAAGCACGACTCCCGTCGGAAATGCCAGAAGGATCAGGTACGCCAGCCGGTCCGCCGTCTTATATTTTAAAGGCTTCATCCTGGTGCGGCCCTCTCCCCCGTGATAGCACCTGGCCTCCATGGCAAGGGCCAGGTCGGAGGCGCGCCTGAACGCCGAGATGAACAGCGGTACCAGAAGGGGAACCATGGCCCTGGCCTTTTTGATGAGGCCGCCCGTCTCAAAGTCCGCCCCCCTCGCCATCTGCGCCTTCATAATCCTGTCAGTCTCTTCCACCAGAATCGGGATAAACCGCAGGGCAATGGACATGATCATGGCGATCTCATGGACCGGCACATGGAGCACGTTCAGGAACCGAAGGCTCCGCTCCAGTCCGTCCGTCAACTGGTTGGGCGTGGTCGTAAAGGTCAGAAGGGAGGTGCCCATGACCAGAAAAATCAGCCGCACCGCCATCATCGCCGCCCGGACAAGCCCCTCCCTGGTAATCGTAAAAATCCAAAAACGGGCCAGCTCCTCCCCCGGCGTCAGAAACAGGTTAAAAGCCGCGCTGAAGGCAAGCAGGAAAAGCACCGGCTTAAGGCCCTTTACAATATGTCCCACCGGAACCCTCGAAACCGCAATAGTCCCGAACAGGAACAGGGCCGCCGCTCCGTAGCAGTACACGTTGTCCGCCGCAAACAGGGCGATAATCAGCGCCAGCGTGCCGAATAATTTCGTCCGCGGGTCCAGTTTATGCACCGGCGACTGTACCGGATAATACTGGCCCAGAGTAATGTCTCTCATCATGAGATCGTCTCACCTTTCTTTTTTCATGGCACCCGGATCATTACGAAACCGGAAAATCATCCTGTTTATGGTATCGGGCTTCTCCCGTACACCTTTTCTGCTTTTGCCGGCCTTCACCGTCAGCCGTTTCCCTTTGCCCTTTCACTTTCTCCCATGCCCAAACTGCAAAGAATCGCTTCTTCCGCCTCTTCCACGGTGATTACGTCCGTTTTCACAGGAAAGCCGGCCTCCTTTAAAGCGTGGGCGATATAGGTCACCTGAGGAGCCGCAAGCCCCATCTCCTCCAGCTCCTTATAATGGGAAAAGACAGCTCTGGGCGCATCGTCGAAAACCAGGCGCCCGCGGTTCATGACCATGATCCGGTCCACATATTTTGCCACGTCCTCCATGCTGTGGGACACTAAGATTACTGTCATGCCCCGCTCCTTATGGAGCCTCGCAAGCTGTCCCAGAATCTCGTCCCGCCCTTTCGGGTCAAGGCCCGCCGTGGGCTCGTCCAGAATCAGCACCTCCGGCTCCATGGCCAGCACGC
>CATJIW010000341.1 GCA_949740745.1 uncultured Lachnospiraceae bacterium
TATGCGATGATTGAGCTCAACAACGGTCCCGACAAGCCACACAGAAAATGCGCCCGTATCGTTGGCGATACCATGGGAAAATATCATCCTCACGGAGACAGTTCTATTTACGGGGCTTTGGTCAACATGGCCCAGGAATGGTCTACCAGATATCCCCTTGTGGACGGCCACGGGAATTTCGGTTCCGTGGACGGAGACGGCGCGGCGGCCATGCGTTATACGGAGGCCCGCTTAAGCAAGATTTCCATGGAAATGCTGGCGGATATCGGAAAGGATACCGTTGACTTTATTCCAAACTTTGACGATACCGAGAAGGAACCGAGAGTCCTTCCCTCCAGATTTCCCAATCTTCTGGTGAACGGAACTCAGGGAATCGCCGTCGGCATGGCCACCAATATTCCTCCCCATAACCTGAAGGAGGTCATTGAAGCCGTTGTCAAGCTCATTGACAACCGGATTCTGGAGGATCGGGATACGGATCTTGACGAAGTCATTGACATTGTCAAGGGACCGGATTTTCCCACCGGCGCCCAGATTCTCGGAAGACGGGGGATCGAAGACGCTTATCGGACAGGCCGGGGAAAGATCCGGGTCCGTGCCGTGACCAATATCGAGCCCATGTCCGGCGGGAAGCATGCCATTATCGTCACGGAGCTTCCCTACATGGTCAACAAGGCAAGGCTGATTGAGAAGATTGCAGAGCTTGTCCGGGATAAAAAGGTGGACGGAATTACCGCCCTCAGGGACGAATCGGACCGGACCGGCATGCGCATCTGCATCGAGCTGCGCAGGGACGCCAATCCGACCATTATTTTAAACCAGCTTTATAAGCATACCCAGCTTCAGGACAGTTTCGGCGTGATTATGCTGGCTCTTGTCAATAACGAGCCGAAGGTCATGAACCTTCTGGAAATGCTGCGGGCTTATCTGGCCCACCAGGAGGAAGTAGTCACCAGAAGGACCAAATATGATCTGAACAAGGCGGAGGAGCGGGCCCATATCCTGGAAGGACTGCTGATCGCCCTGGATCATATCGACGAAGTGATCCGGATTATCCGGGCTTCGAAAAACACGCCGGAGGCCAAGCAGAACCTGATGGAGCGGTTCGGCCTCAGCGACGCTCAGGCCCAGGCTATCGTGGACATGCGTCTTCGTGCCCTTACCGGTCTGGAACGGGAAAAGATCGAAAACGAATATCGGGAGCTTCAGATCCGCATTGCCGAGCTGAAAGCTATTTTGGCGGATGAAAAGAAGCTCCTTGCGGTGATTCGGGAGGAAATCCTTGTAATTTCCGCAAAATACGGGGATGAGAGAAGGACCTCCATCGGCTTTGACGAATCGGATATGTCCATGGAAGATTTGATCGCCGACGAAAACACGGTGATCGCCATGACAAATCTCGGTTACATCAAGCGGATGTCGGAGAATAATTTCAAGGCCCAGCACAGGGGCGGGAAGGGCATCAAGGGCATGCAGACGCTGGAAGAGGATTACATCGAAGATCTTCTCATGACCAGTACCCATCATTATCTGATGTTCTTTACCAACAAGGGGAAGGTCTACCGTCTGAAGGCTTATGAGATCCCGGAGGCCGGAAGGACGGCAAGGGGCCTGGCCATCGTGAACCTTTTACAGCTTCTCCCCGGAGAAAAGGTGACGGCCATCATTCCCATCCGGGAATATGAAGAAGGCCGCTATCTGTTCATGGCTACCAAAAAGGGAATGGTGAAGAAGACCTCCATTGTGGAGTATCAGAATATCCGGAAGTCCGGCCTGCAGGCCATCAACCTCAGGGAGGACGACGAGTTAATCGAGGTCAAGTCTACCAACGACAAAAAAGACATTATATTGGTGACGAAGGAAGGCCAGTGCATCCGCTTCCATGAAAAGGACGTAAGGGCCACCGGCCGTGCGTCCATGGGCGTCATCGGCATGAAGCTGGAGAAAGAGGATGAGGTCGTCGGCATGCAGATGAACACTCAGGGAGAGGCCCTTCTGATTGTTTCGGAAAACGGCATGGGCAAGCGGACCCTTCTGGAAGAGTTTACTCCTCAGCTTCGGGGCGGCAAGGGAGTCAAGTGCTATAAGATCAACAGTAAGACCGGCTTTATCGTGGGGGCGAAGGTGGTAAAGGCAGATCAGGAGATCATGATTATTACCACGGAAGGAATCATTATCCGCATCAACGTACAGGATATCTCCATCCTCGGAAGAATTACCTCCGGCGTGAAGCTGATTAATATCGACGACAAGGATATTTCCGTAGCCAGCATTGCCAAGGTGAGGGAGGATCCCAATAATGCCGATGAGGAGAAAAAGGAAGAAAATGTCCAGATGACGCTGGAGCTTCAGGACGAAAAGTAGAAAGCTTGTGAAGAATGGAAGCAATCCTTCCATTGAGAGGTGTTTCTCTGTCTGCCAGGATGCTGAAAACCGGCAGACGGAGAGACGTCTTGAGTTTTTATAAAAAATAAAAAAAGTAGTTGACAAGTGGCTGTGCTTCTTGTATACTATCTAATGCGTCGCATGGCGTCAAATATGGAAAATCAAGTTCGGAGAAATACTCAAGAGGCCGAAGAGGCGCCCCTGCTAAGGGTGTAGGTCGGGCAACCGGCGCGAGGGTTCAAATCCCTCTTTCTCCGCTCCTTTCCATA
>CATJIW010000342.1 GCA_949740745.1 uncultured Lachnospiraceae bacterium
GTTTTACCGGCTGATCGCAAGGCGGTTCACGAAAGCGGACGAGGCGGAGGGAGAGCTGTCCACGGTGGTGCAGGAAAACGCCACCGGCGTCCGGGTGGTTCGGGCCTTCGGCCGGGAGCAGTTTGAAATGGAGCGGTTCCAGAAGAAAAACGAAATTTTTGCCAGGATGTGGATCCGGCTTGGGACCCTGTCCGGACTTTACTGGGGCGTGGGGGATTTGATCACCGGGCTTCAGGTGGTGGCCGTGATCGTGCTCGGAGCGGCGGAAGCGGTCCGCGGCAATATGTCCGTGGGTGAATTCGTAGCCTTCGCTTCCTATAATACGGTGCTGGTATGGCCGGTCCGGGGCCTGGGCAGAATCCTTTCGGACATGAGCAAGGCGGGCGTTTCCTTTGAGCGGGTGGACTATATCATCTGCGGGCAGGAGGAGGCCGACGAAAGGCCGGTGCAGAGGGCGGCCGGAGGGGAGGAAGGGAATCCGGAATCCATGGACATTGCCTTCTCCCATGTTTCCTTTGCCTATGAGCAGGGAAAACAGGTACTGCAGGACGTTTCCTTTTCCATTCCTCAAGGGAAGACCTTCGGCATTCTGGGAGGGACCGGAAGCGGGAAAAGCACCATCGTCCAGCTTTTGACCAGGCTTTATGAACTGGAGGAAGGGACGATCACCATCGGCGGAACGGATATCCGGAAGCTTCCCCTTGCCTGGCTCCGCCGTCAGGTGGGCATGGTCCTTCAGGAGCCGTTTCTCTATTCCCGGACCATTCGGGAGAACATTGCCGCGCCTGTGCCGGAAGCTTCCCTGGAGGAGATCCGGGAGGCGGCGAAGACGGCCTGCGTGGATGAGGCCGTCATGGGCTTTGCCGACGGCTATGAGACCCTGGTGGGCGAACGGGGCGTTACCCTCTCCGGCGGACAGAGACAGCGGGTGGCCATTGCGAGGATGCTTCTTCAGAAGGCTCCCATCATGGTTTTTGACGATTCCCTGTCGGCGGTGGACTCCCGGACGGATTATCAGATTCGTAAGGCGCTTAAGGAGCGGGTGCAGGGGGCGACGGTGATTCTTATTTCCCATCGGGTTACGACATTAATGAGTGCGGATCAGATTATGGTGCTGAACGGAGGCCGGGTAGAGGAGCTGGGAACCCATGGGGAGCTGATCGAAAAAGAGGGGATCTACCGGCAGATTTATGAGATTCAGATGAGCGGCGATGACAGACGCCGGGTGGAGCGGTAAATGGACAGATTGACGGGACGGCGGCCGGTTTGGAAGCGGCGGGCAATGTTTTTGACGGGACGGCGGAAGGGAGGACCACATGGCGGCGTATGAAGAGCAGGAGTATAACAAGCCTTTCAGTTTCCGGGTCTGGGGAAAGATGATTCCTTTTTTCAGGCCTTATAAAAAATATTTTCTCATAACCATGGGCCTGAATATTTTTCTGGCAGGGGTGGACATTCTGGTGCCATTGTTTCAGAGCTATGCCATCGACCGTTTTATCGTGAAGGACACTCTGGACGGGATCACGCCCTTTGCCCTTGTCTATGTGTCCATGATCGTTTTACAGACCATAAGCGTATACATTTCGGTCCATGCGGCCACGACCATTGAGATGAATCTGGGGCGGGATTTAAAATGGGCTCAGTTTGAACATCTGCAGACGCTTTCCTTTTCCTATTATAATACGACTCCGGTGGGCTATATTCACGCCAGGGTCATGAGCGACACCCTGCGGATCGCTTCCATGGTGGCCTGGGGTCTGGTGGACATGTTCTGGGCCCTGATTTACGTGGTCGCCGTCTTCGGGGTCATGCTGTTTCTGAATGCAGGACTGGCGCTCATTATTATGCTGGTGGTGCCGGCCATTGCCTGCCTGACGGTCTATTTCCAGAACCGGATCCTCCGTTGGAACCGGAAGGTACGCCGGATCAATTCTCAGATCACCAGCGCCTACAACGAAGGCATTACGGGAGTGAAGACCTCCAAGAGTATGGTTATTGAGAAGGACAATGACCGGGAATTTTTTGCGAAAACGGCCGACATGCATCAGGCGGCCAGCCGCAGTGCGAAGCTGAATGCCGTCTATATTCCGACAATCCTTTTTTTCAGTTCCGTGGCCTCCGCCCTGGTGCTGGCAAAGGGGGGCGGCATGGTGCAGAATGACCTGATGGAGCTGGGGACCTTGTCGGTGTTCATCTCCTATGCGGTCATTCTCTTTGAGCCGATTCAGCAGCTTGCCAGGCTTCTGTCAGATCTGATTTCCTGTCAGGCCAACATCGAGCGGGTTGCGGACCTTCTGGAGCAGGAGCCTGGGGTGGTGGACCGGCCGGACGTAATCGAAACATACGGGGACAATTTTACGGCGAGGAGGGAGAACTGGGAGCGGATTCGGGGAGACGTGGTCTTTGAGGACGTGTCCTTCATGTACCCGGATGGGAAGGAATATGTACTGGAGCATTTCAACCTTCATGTTCCGGCGGGCATGAACGTGGCCATCGTGGGGGAGACAGGCGCAGGGAAATCCACGCTGGTCAATCTTCTGGGGCGGTTTTTCGAGCCGACGAAGGGGCGGATCCTGATCGACGGCGTGGACTGCCGGGAGCGGTCCCAGCTCTGGCTTCACAGCCAGATCGGCTATGTACTCCAAAATCCCCATCTGTTTTCCGGCACGGTGCGGGAGAATATCCGTTACGGCAGACTTTCTGCCACCGACGAGGAGGTGGAGGAGGCGGCCAGACAGGTGTCGGCGGACGTGGTGGCGGCGAAGCTGGAAAAGGGCTACGAGAGCAATGTGGGGGAAAGCGGCGGCCGTCTTTCCGTGGGGGAGAAGCAGCTGATCTCCTTTGCAAGAGCCATTTTGGCGGACCCGGCCATTTTCGTGCTGGACGAGGCCACCTCTTCGATTGATACCAAAACGGAACAGCTCATTCAGAATGCGGTGGGGCGCCTGTTAAAGGGACATACGTCCTTCGTCATTGCCCACCGTCTCTCCACCATCCGGCAGGCGGACCTGATTCTGGTGGGGAAGGACGGAAAGATCATTGAGCGGGGAAATCACCGGGAGCTACTTGATGCGGGCGGTTATTACAGCGAGCTGTATTCCAGGCAGTTTGAGGAAGAGGCGGCCATGCAGGCTTTTGCAGAGAGCCAAAAGTAAAGGGCTGTCGGCCGAAAAATGTAGAATTCGGGGAATGAGGGATAGCTATCTTCTGCGGATTATGCTAAAATAAAGAAAACATACAGGCAATTGCGAAACTCGAAATGGTAAGGCAGATTCTTTCCTGGTAATTTGTAGTTTCGCAGTTGTCTGTAAAGAAAATATACTTGAAAAGGAGAAGAACCATCCATGAAGCAGGACTTGATCGTAATCCTGGATTTGGGAAGTACGGAAAACACGGTGCTTGCCCGCCAGATCCGTGATCTTGGCGTATACAGTGAAATCCATCCCCACGATATTACGGCGGAGGAACTTGACGCCTTCAAGAATGTGAAGGGCATTATTCTGAACGGAGGCGAGAACCGTGTCGTAGACGGGCAGTCCGTGGAGGTGCGGCCAGAGCTCTATAGCCTGGGGCTTCCCATGATCTCCGTCGATTATCCACAGTCCAAATGTATGACGAAGCTGGACCGTCTGCCGGACGAAGAGACTTTGAAACAGTTCGTATTCGGGGAGTGTAAGGCAGAAGCGAACTGGAACATGAAAAATTTCATCGAAGACCAGGTGGAGCTGATTCGGAAACAGGTAGGCGATAAGAAGGTTCTGCTGGCTCTTTCCGGCGGCGTGGATTCTTCCGTGGTGGCGGCCATGCTCATTAAGGCCATCGGACAGCAGCTTGTCTGCGTCCATGTGAACCACGGCCTGATGCGCAAGAATGAGTCTGAGAGCGTGGTGAAAGTCTTCCGGGACGAGCTTCATGCGAATCTGGTCTATGTGGATGCCTCCGACCGGTTCCTGGGCAAGCTGGAAAACGTGGCAGACCCGGAGCAAAAACGGAAGA
>CATJIW010000343.1 GCA_949740745.1 uncultured Lachnospiraceae bacterium
ATCCGAAAACGCCGCGCCGGACGCAGGCTCTCTGACGCCGGAAAACGGCATGCCAGGCGCAGGCTCCCTGACGCCGGAAGCCGCCGCGGCCTGCTCCGCCGCAAAAGAAGCGGCCGCCGTCTCGGCCGAAGCAGACGCCCCCTCGATTTCATAATCGCCGAAGCCGATATCATCGTCGTCCGTCTCGTCCTCACAGAAAGCGGCATAATCCTTCTTTTTCCCAAAACGTGAAAACCGCCTCCGGAGCTTCCGGAAATAAAAGCTGAAGGCGGCTCCCGCCGCAATGGCCACGCCGGCGATGATCTGGATAATGTAGGTCATGGCCGAAGGGTCGATATAGGCCAGCGCAGTCACGGAAAAAAACAGCGAGGCACAGACAAAATAATACAGAAAGGAAAACACCCTCCTCATAGCAAACGTCTCCTTCATCAATATATTAAGAAACGGCCGGTCCGCCAGCCGTCGACAGTTCAAAGGCTTCATCACAGACCGGTATACTCCATTTTAAGCTCTCCGACCACCTTCCAGTTGGCAAAATCATTGGCGTCTCCACGGATCTCAAAGGTATAAAGCTTCTTTTCCCCTTTTCCCTCCGTCCGCATCCACATGGTCCTGGTCATCTGCTCGTTTTCGCCAATGGATTCAATGGTCCGGCCATAGCCGCCGGTCTCCAGCCCGCAGTAGCCTGCCAGAGAGGCCCGGAGGTTGTCCTGGCACACCTGCTTATTGGAAATTTTCATGGGGCCTTCCGCCCCCTTCCCGGCAGGCTTGATCATCAGCGTGCTCACCCGGCTCTCGCTGATGCCGCTCAAATCCCCGGTAGCCTTCGGCGGACGGCCATGATCCGTGGTGATAATGATCGTGGCGTCGTCATAAAGGCCCTTTTCCTTCAGCTCCTCCATATACCGAAAGATCATCCGGAAATTGCCGACGATCTGCCCCTCTCTGGTGCCGGACTCCTGAATCGGCTCTGCGTCCGCATTGATGGTAAAGGGATCGTGGGCACCGTTTAGATGATAAAAGAGAAAAGAGCCCTTCTCCTCCTCCTTCACCGTCAGCCCCTTCTCCCGGTAGCCGCCCCAGAAAAGGGCGTCGTCCACCGCAAAAAGCTCGTTTTCGCCCCCGCCTCCCTCTGTCACCGCAATACCGTTCAGGTCGGAAGTGCCGATCTGGAAATAAGGCTTCACGGACTCAGGCGCATAACGGTACATCGAAAGGTCCAGCATGCTCCCCAGAAGCCGCGCCTTTTTGATCTTTTTCTTTCCGATCCCCCGGACGTTGTCCACGAAGCCGCTCACGTCCTGCGGCTCCCCGAACACATAGCCGCAGTCCGTATATACCTTCGTCCGGTAGCCGGCCTCATGGATGTCCGGCAGCAGCGGATATACCGGCTCCGTCCACGCCTTATGAAAATAATCCTCCCAGGGAACCGTATAATCATGCTGAACACCCGTCAGCAGATACGCGATGGACGGCCTGGTGTTGGCGTAGCTGCCGGTATAGTCATGATAATAGGTGAATCCGCCGAGCCCCTCTTCCAGCTCCGGATACTTCTCAAGCGCCGCATCCATATATTGGTTGTCCAGACGGTCCAGCAAAAACACGATCACGTTTTTCCCTCCCGCCACCTCATAAATGCCGTCGGTGGTAAGCCCCTGGTCCGCCCGTCCGGCTTTCCACAGCCGGGCAGAGCCGCTCCCCGCCGTCAGGGAAACCAGCGCAATAAGCTGTGCGCCGATCAGAATCACGCAGGCCAGCCGGATCCCCTTCGTCCAGAGCCTGCGGCTGAAATACAGCAGAAGGAACACGGCGGCATAAACCAGCATCCAGGCCGCTCCGTTTACGAACATGGGGATCTGATAGTTCGTCCAGTTGACCGCATCCCCGGTGAGGGCCCCGTGATATGTATTCCAGAAATTCCCCTGCAGGTAGCCGGCCAGCGTCCCCGCAAACAGAAAAGAGACCGCAAAATTAAAAATCTTCCCCCGAAGAAGCAGCAGAATTCCAAACAGCGCTGCAAAGACAAGCACCCCGAAGCCGGCCGTCACCTTAAGCAGATCCAAAAAGGAAAAAGGCATCTCCTGGGCGTTCTGGGCGTAAATCTCGCAGGGACCAAATATAAAAAAGGTAAATACGAAGCTAAAAGCGCATAAAAGCGACAGCGACAGGCGAATCTTCCGGGAACGCCCGTCCCGCCATAAGGCTTTCAGCTTTTCTTTTCCTGCATCCATTAAATCTTCCATCCCCTTAGCTCTTTGTTTACAATAGAAAAAATAATACCACAAAAAATCCCCCGTTTCAATCCCATTCACAATCTTTTAACTGGAAGAAATGCCGGATATACCCTTTTCCATCCCCCAGTCGAAGGTCTTGAAATCCTCCCCGTCTTATGTTATGATACCACCTGAGCAGAATGAATGGCCGCGGACGCCGCTCCCGCCTGGCAGGAAAGCTTTTCCTTTGCCGGAGACGGACGGCGGACGAGGAAAGTCCGGGCTTCACAGGGCAGGATGCCGGATAACCTCCGGTGGAGGCGACTCCAAGGACAGTGCAACAGAAATGTACCGCCGGCCTTCGGCCGGTAAGGTTGGAAGGGCAGTGTAAGAGACTACCGCCCTCCTG
>CATJIW010000344.1 GCA_949740745.1 uncultured Lachnospiraceae bacterium
CACCATGGGCGCCATTATGAACGCAGGCTTATCCCTTAAGTGGTTTAACAGCCTCTTTGAGACGGCTGATTATAACCTGATAAATGAACAAGTTGCAAACGTGAGACCGGGAAGCGGAGGAGTCGTTTTCCTTCCGTACCTCAATGGGGAGCGGACTCCTCATGTGAACCCTAATTTAAGCGGAGTGTTCCTGGGCGTGAATCTGAACACGGGGCGGCCCCAGATGTCAAGAGCAGTGATGGAGGGGGTGGCTTTCGCCCTGAATCAGTGCATGGAGGTCTGCGGCGGGCTGGGTCTTAAGGCGGAGACCGTGGTGGCCTCCGGCGGAGGCGCCAGAAGCGCGCCCTGGCTGCAGATTCAGGCGGATATTTTTGGCATTCCCTTAAAGGTGGCGGACACAGAAGAGCAGGCGGGCCTTGGCGCGGCCATTGCGGCGGGCGTGGGCGCAGGCGTATACCGGGACATCGAGGAAGGCTGCCGGACTGTGGTGAAATACAAAGACTTTACCGTATTTCCCGACGCCGGAAACCATAAGATCTACGAGGAATATTATCAGCTCTTCAAGGATATTTATACGGCCGGAAAGGATGTTTTGCAGCGAGTAACATTGATGGGGCGCAGACGTTAAGGCTGCCCTGAAAAAGAAAGCATAGAGGTGAGAAAAGTTGGGAGAAGAAATGAAAAACAAGGATGAGTACATCTTTGAATGCGAGGGCATTTACAAGGCATTCGGCGGTACTCAGGCGTTGGCGGATGTCCAGCTCCATGTGAAAAAGGGCGAGGTCATTGCACTGCTTGGTGAGAACGGTGCAGGAAAATCGACCCTGATGAAAGCGGTCATCGGCCTTCACCAGCCCGATGCGGGAACCATGACCTTTGAAGGGAAGCCTTATTCCGCCAGGGGTCCGGTGGAGGCGATGCATGCCGGGATTTCCATGATCCATCAGGAACTGAATCCGGAGCCGCATTTGACGATTGCCGAAAGTATTTTCTTAAAACGAGAGAGTACGAAAGGCATTTTCCTGGATAAGAAGGCGCAGAACAAAAGAGCTCAGGAGATTCTTGATCAGTTCGGCTTCGCATATCCGGCTACGACCATGATGCGGAACCTGACTCTGGCGCAGATGCAGATGGTGGAAATCATCAAGGCTGTATCCTGCGATGCGAAGATGATCATCATGGATGAGCCCACCTCATCCCTGGACAGTGAAGAGACAGAGCATTTGTTTGCGACCATCCGCGATCTGAAATCCAAGGGCGTGTCGATTATTTATATCTCACACCGCATGGATGAGATTTTTGAGATCTGCGACAGCGTGGCCGTATTCCGGGACGGTACTTATGTAGGCGCCCGCTCCATGGACGGCGTCACCAGGGACGAACTGATCTCCATGATGGTGGGCCGTCAGGTGAAGAACGTATTCCCCAAGACGGACTGTGAGATCGGCGACGTGGTGTTTAAGGTAGAGGGCCTGACGGGCGGCGGCTTTGAGGATATCAGCTTTGAGGTGCGCGCCGGCGAGATCCTGGGCCTGACGGGCCTGGTAGGCTCCGGTCGGAGCGAGACTATGCGGGCAATCTTCGGTCTGGATCCTGTGAGATCCGGAAAAATGTGGTTAAATGGCGAGGAGATTACCATTAAGAGCCCCAGGGACGCCATTAACAAGGGCATCTGCATGGTGAATGAGGACAGAAAGGATTACGGCCTTTGCCTGTTCCGTTCCCTCAGGGAAAATATTTCCCTTCCGAATCTTCCGGCAAGGCAGAAAGGGATTCTGCTCAATCAGAAACGGGAGAAGCAGGAATGTGAAGAATATGCAAAGCTTCTGACCGTTAAGGCGGGAAGCATCGAGCACAATGCGTACTCACTGTCCGGCGGCAACCAGCAGAAGGTGGTTATTGCAAAATGGATAATGGCGGGCCCCAAGGTGCTGATCCTTGACGAGCCTACCAGAGGCGTGGACGTGGGCGCCAAGTCGGAGATCCATACGCTGATGTGCCAGTTCGCTGCCAAAGGCATGGCGGTCATCATGATTTCCTCTGAGCTTCCCGAGGTTATGGGCATGAGCGACAGGATCCTGATCTATCATGAAGGAAAGCTCAACGGCGAGGTGAGCCGTGAAGAGGTGTTAAGCGGTGCGGCGACCCAGGAGGTTATCCTGGCAAAAGAATTCGGTGGAAAGTAGGAGGAGATAGAAAATGGCTCAGAAAAAAGAAGGAAAGATTTTGGGAATGGAGCGGGATACCTTCCGCAGCCTGATGGGAAAATACGGCGTCAGCATCGTCATGCTGGTCATGATCATCGTGATCGGCATCATGGAGCATAGATTCTTAAGCCCGACCAACCTGATCAATGTTGCGACGCAGATCACGGTTAACGGTATGCTGGCTTTTGGCATGTGTATGGCCATTACCACCGGCGGTATTGACCTGACGGTCGGCGCTCAGGTGGCTCTTGGCGGCGTGGTACTTGCGATTTCTACGGTAAAGGGCGGCATGCCCCTGGGCGCAGGCATCCTGCTGGCCCTGCTGGCGACCACGGCCTTCGGCTTTGTCAACGGCTTCCTGATTTCCAAGTTTAACATGTTCCCCTTCGTCGTAACCCTGTCCATGCAGCTGGTAATCCGCGGTATGTCCCTCGTCTTAAGCGGCGGCCAGGGCATCCAGCTCAGCAACGATGTGGCGCAGATCTACTATTATAATGTGTTCGGCGTGATTCCGCTCCCGATCGTGATCTATATCGTAATCTTCATCCTGATGTACCTGATGTTCCACTGGACCAAGCTCGGACGCTATATCCTGGCAGTCGGCGGAAACCCCAATGCGGCGCTGGCCTCCGGTGTAAACGTCTTCAGGATCAAGGTTTACGCTTACGCCATCAGCGGATTCTTAGCCGGTATTGCGGCCCTTTTGCTGGTTGCCAAGACCGGAAACGCCAAGTCCAATATCGGAGAGGGCTATGAGACTGATGCGGTTGCGGCCTGTGTAATCGGCGGAACCTCCTTTGCAGGCGGTATTGCCACCATGCCCGGCGTAGTGATCGGGACCTTTATCGTAGGCTTCATTTACAACGGTATCAATATGATCGGCGTTAATGCGAACTTCCAGTCCATTATCCGCGGCCTTGTCATTATCCTTACGGTTATGCTGGATATGGCCATTAACGGCAGAAACAGGAAGTAAACGGTTAAAAAAATATATGGAAATTCACGGGGCGTCTCTGCAAATTTTGTGGAGGCGCTTCTTTTGGTGAAATTATATTTTTTGAGAAAAATCAAAAAGATCGAATTTGCCAAATTGAGCGCATGTTTCTTTGAGAAAATTGGAAGATATGCTGTTTTTCAAAAAATAGATAACTAATATGGAAGGAAAAAAACAACAAGTTTTGTTAAGAAGATTATAAAAGTACATTGACTTCTGAGAATGTCTGTGCTAATATTGTATCAGCTTGAAAACAAGCATATAAAAAAAGGAGGAAAAGAAACATGAAGAAAGTGTTGGCAGTAGTTTTGGCATCCATGATGGTGCTCAGCCTGGCAGCCTGCGGCGGCGACAAGAAGGAAGAAACCCAGGCTCCTGACACTCAGGCTGCAACGACGGAAGCAGCAGCAGAAGAGACAGACGCTACGGAAGCGGATACGACTGAGGCGGCTGCAGAGAGCTCGGCAGCAGAAACTCAGGCAGCGGCTCCGGCCGGCGATTACGTGGCTGACGTGAACGGCGACGGCAAGATCATCGTGGGTTACATTTCCAAGAACCTGACCGACGTGTTCCACATTGCGATCAACGAGCATGCAAAGACCACCTTTGATCAGTGGGTAGCTGACGGCAAGATTGACGAGTGGACCGGCATTCTGGACGGCGAGACCGATCCTAACAAGCAGATTGACCATGCAGATACCTGCATCTCCCGCGGCTGTGATTTCGTTATCATCCTTCCCGCTGAGAAGGACGCTTCCGATCCCGCTGTTACGAAGATGGCTGATGCTGGCATCAACGTGCTGTGCGTGAACTCCGATACCACCAGCACCCCTGACAGAGCTGTTGCTCTTACGATCTCTGATGATACAGAGGCCGGCAGAATGCTTGCAAACTGGGTTGTTGAGAACTGCCCCGACGGCGGCAAGTATGTACATTGCCAGGGCGCTCAGGGTAACTCCGCTCAGATCGCCAGAGGCGAAGGCATGCATGAGGTTATGGATCCTCTGAGCCAGTTCGAGCTGGTCAGCGAGCAGTACAACGTAGAGTGGAGCGCTGATTCCGCAGTGAACCAGGCGACGGACGCTCTTACCAAGTATGGCGACGAGCTGGTAGCCGTTATCTGCGACAATGACGATATGTCTTCCGCAGTACAGCGTTACATGAACCAGCAGGGCAGATCCGATGTTGTCTGCGTAGGCGTTGACGGAAACGAAGGACCGATCCAGATGGTTGCCAACGGCGAGATGGGCGCTACCATTAAGCAGGACGGTGTTGGACAGCTTCAGGCTGCTATGGATATCATCACTGCGATCATCGAAGGCAAAGAGTGGAGCAACGATCCGATTCCTTTCGTTCTGGTAACGAAGGACAATGCTGCTGAGTACCTGAAATAATCATTGGATTACATAGGGAAACGCAGATCATATGAATGAAGCATAATAAGGCAGGCATGTGCGAAAAGCACATGCCTGTTTTTATCCCCGGCCTGCATTGGCCTTGGGCAGAGTAAAGATAAATTCCGTTCCAATTCCTTCCGTACTGATCACGTCAATATTTTCATTATGGGCGGTGAGGATTTCTTTGGTGATGGAAAGGCCCAGTCCGGTACCGGTTTTGTCCTTGCCGCGGGAGGTGTCGGATTTATAAAAACGGTTCCATATTTTTTTCTGGCTGTCCTTGGGGATGCCGATGCCGCTGTCTTTGACGGATACGAAAACCTTTTCCCTCCGTTCATAGGTTTCAATCCAGATGGTGGAATCCGGTTTGGAAAATTTGATGGAATTGTCTGTCAGGTTATAAAGGACCTGCTGGATCTTTCCCATGTCCGCCTGAACCAGAAAACAGCGTTCTCCGAAGATCAGATCAAAGGTCAGCCCTTTCGGCTGACAGCTTCCTTCAAAAGCGGCGACCGTATTGCGGATCACCTGATTGATGTCAAAAACTGTGATATCCAGAAGATTGCCCTTGGCGTCCAGGGTCTGAAGAGCCAGAGTGCTGGCGGTCAGCTTGGTGAGCCGCTCCGTTTCCGAAATTACCAGCTTCATATATTTTTCATGCAATTCCGGCGGAATGGTGCCATCGATGATCGCTTCCAGATATCCCTTGATGGAGGTCAGGGGGGAACGGAAATCATGGGAAACATTGGAGATAAATTTTCTCTGATCCGCTTCTTTGTTGCTCAGTTCATGAGCCATGAATTTCAGGGTGTCTGCCAGATAACCGATCTCGTCCTCTGAATGCAGCTTCAGCTCATAATCCAGATTCCCGGCGGCATATTCGCTGGCGGCGACGGTGATCTGTTTGATGGGCTGAAGGATGCAGATCCGGATGATCCAGAGGATGGCCAGGGAAAGGACCAGGATGATCAGGAAGGTCATATAAATGATATTCAGGATTTTATCCCGAACCTCATAGATCCCGGAAATGGACTGGTGGACCACCACGTATCCGTAGGTACTGAAATTGGCGGAGACAGGAGCCATGACCGTGAGGACGGAATCCTCGAACAAATCATAATAATGCCCGATCACGTAGCGGCCGCGGCCCTGTTCGGAAGGATCGAAGTCCTCAATTACGGTTTCGGAAGCTCCCCCGTCGCTTCGAAACACGATCTTGCCCTGCTGCTCCACGATCCAGATGTCTGCGTCAAAATAGGAGGCGATGGAGGAGAGCTGGGGTTCCAGGAAATCAATGCCGATATTGGAGCCGGAATAGCGCTGACGGCAGGTGGAGGCGATCATATTGGCCTCATTATAAAGCTGATTGGCCCGGTCCCGCACCAGATAGCGCAGAGTCATACTGGAAGAAAAAAAGGCAATGGTGATAAAGCCCAGGACTCCGAAGAGGAGGTAACCGAACAATACCTTGATATAAAGGGAGATCCTCATCGCTTTACCTCGAATTTGTAACCGATGCCCCAGACGGTGGAAAGCTGCCAGGCAGGATGGTCGTCCAGCTTTTCGCGAAGGCGCTTGATATGGACGTCTACGGTTCTGGTGTCTCCGGCGTATTCATAACCCCAGATGTGGTCCAGAAGCTGCTCCCTGGTAAAGACCTGATTGGGGGAGGAGGCCAGGAAATAGAGGAGCTCCAGCTCCTTGGGCGGCATTTCCACGGAACGGCCCTTGCAGACTACGGAGTAATTGGTCAGGTTTACCACCAGATCCGGAAACTCCACATATTGTCCCTGCGGCCCGGCAGGGGCGGCGGGAGCGGGAGATGCGGTCCGGCGGAGGACGGCCTTGACTCTGGCTACCAGCTCCTTGGAATCAAAGGGCTTTATGATATAGTCGTCGGCGCCCAGCTCCAGTCCCAGGACTTTGTCGAAGACTTCGCCCTTGGCAGAAAGCATGATCACGGGAACCTGAGTATCTTTTCTAAGCTCCCGGCAGACCTGGTAGCCGTCGATGCCGGGAAGCATCAGATCCAGGAGGATCAGGTCCGGCCCGAAGACGGGAAAAGCCTGCAGGGCAGATTCTCCGTCATGAACAATCCTTGTCTCGTAGCATTCCTTTATGAGATAGAGGGAGATCAGTTCCGCGATGTTTTCGTCGTCGTCCACGATCAGGATTTTTTGTTTCGATGGCATAGGGCTCCTCCTTATTTGTCATAAGAAAATTCTACGATGGTAACCCCCGTGCCGCCTTCGCCGAATTCACCGAGACGGTAGGAGGCCACGTGGCGGCAGCGGCGCAGGAACTGATGGACCGCTTTTTTTAAGGCTCCGGTACCCCGGCCATGGATCACGCGGACCTGAGGAAGATGAGCCAGATAAGCGTCATCGATGTATTTATCCAATTCCGGCAGGGCTTCGTCCGTGGTTTTTCCGATCAGATTGATCTCCGGGGAGATGGAGATGGACTTGGACATGCCGATGGAGCCGGAATGCCCTTTCTCCTGCGTCCGTTTCCTGCCGGAACCGAAGTTTCCGGCGGGGGTGGAAATGGTATCCTCCTGCAGAGGCTCCAGGTCTTTGATGTTGACCTGGGAGCGGAGGATCCCCATCTGTACATACAGATCGCCTTTTGCGTTGGGGCGGGTGCTGACCGTGCCGTTTAGATTCATGGACAGGACCCGGACGGCGTCCCCGATCTTAAAATCCTCCGGCCGATAAGCCTTTTTCGGCTTTTTGGCCTTGACGGCCATGCGTTCGCTGGCCAGATCAAGCTGCTTCCGGAGCTTTTGCCGTTCCTTTTCCAGTTCCCTGCCCACGCCGCTTTGGGAGGCAAGCCGGTTGATATTCCGTATGGCATCGTCGGCTGCAGTCTTGGCTTCGGCCAGGATCCGGCGGGCTTCCTCGTTGGCGCGGGCCAGGATTTTTTCCCGGTTTTCGTCCAGGCGGGTCTGCTTTCCGGCCAGCCGTTCCTTTAACTGTTCGGCCTCCGCCCGATAGCTCTCGGCCTCTGCCCGTTCCCGCTCCAGCTCCAGCCGGCTCTTTTCCAGGTCGGAGAGCAGATCCTCAAAGGCGGCGTCCTCGCTTCCGATTCGTTTCCCGGCGTCTTCGATAATGAAGCCGGGAAGGCCCAGCTTGCCGGCGATGGCAAAGGCGTTGCTTTTTCCGGGAATGCCGATCAGCAGGCGGTAGGTGGGACGCAGCGTTTCCACGTTGAATTCGCAGCTTGCATTTTCCACCCCTTCGGTGGACAGGGCAAACACCTTTAATTCACTGTAATGGGTGGTGGCCATGGTCCGGACCTGCATGTTGTGGAGGAAGGACAGAATGGAAATGGCCAGGGCCGCCCCCTCCGTCGGATCCGTTCCGGCGCAGAGCTCGTCAAAGAGTACCAGGGAGCGGCTGTCGGCCTTCTCCAGGATGGATACGATGTTGGTCATATGGGCAGAGAAGGTGCTCAGGCTCTGCTCGATGCTCTGCTCGTCTCCGATGTCGGCGAAGACCTCTTCAAATACGGCCAGTTCCGAGTCGGGGGCCGCAGGAATATGAAGGCCGCACTGGCCCATAACCGTAAAAAGCCCGACGGTTTTTAGGGAGACCGTTTTGCCGCCGGTGTTGGGGCCGGTGACGATCAGAAGGTTGAAGTCCTTTCCCAGAGTGACCGTGATGGGAACCGCTTTTTTTTCATCCAGCAAAGGGTGCCTGGCATCCCGGATATGGATGTATCCGTCCGTGTTGAATTTCGGCTCACTGCATTTATAATAGGAAGAAAGAGCGGCTCTGGCAAAAATAAAATCCAGCCGGCCAAGGAGGTCGTAATTCGATTCCAGAAGAAGGGACTGTTCGGCGGCCATGGCGCTGAGGGAGGCCAGAACCGCCTCCATTTCCTTTCGTTCCTGGATTTCCAGCTCTCTGAGTTCGTTGTTCAGACGGACGACGGCCATGGGCTCGATAAAATATGTGGAGCCGGAAGAGGACTGGTCGTGGACCATGCCGGGAACCTGTCCTTTGTATTCCGCCTTTACCGGCAGACAGTAACGGCCGTTTCGCACCGTGACCACGGCGTCCTGGAGATAGGAGCGGTTTCCGTTCAGCAGGGTGTTTAGCTGGCTGCGGACCTTTTCTTCCGTGAGGCGCATGGTCCGGCGCACATGCCGCAGGCCGGGGCTGGCATCGTCGCTCATCTCTTCGTCGGACAGGATACATCTGCCGATTTCCTGGTTCAGGGGCGTGAGCGGTTCCAGAAGCTTGAAAAACTCCGAGAGGGAATCAAAAAATTCCTCTCCCTCCGTTTCCGGAGGCCGGTCCTGGGGAACTGCACTCCGCCGCAGGCTGTCGCCGCTGCTTCGCCCGTAGGCTTTCGCCCTGGCCGCGGCCGTTAAAAGGCCGGAAATATGAAGCAGCTCCGACATGCCGAGAACGCCTCCCACCTGCAGGCGTTTGACGGCTCCCCGGATGTCCCGGACGCCGGAAAAAGACAGGGAACCGTTTAAAATGGTCCGTCTTAAGGCATCGCTGGTCTCCTGCTGGGCCAGGCGGATGTCCTCCGGCCAGGTAAGGGGCGTGAGAGCCTGGCAAAGCTCCTTGCCGGGAAGGCTGGCGGCGAATTCCGTCAGCCTTTCAATTATTTTTTCAAATTCCAGTGTATGCAAAGCTTTTTGGTTCATAATCATTCTCCTCGAATGATAGTATACCAGAATTTTTATGGCTTTTGTGAAAAATTTTGGGAAAACACTTCAAAAAAAGGTGGATATCATCTATAATGGAAAACAGCGAAACGACGTATCTGCTGTCAGGCAGGCTATTGCATGATGGGAGTTTATATGGCAGATTTGGAAAATAAAGGACGGGAAGAGCCGGAGCGGAAGGCGCAGAAAGAGACGGAGCAGGAAACGGCGGGGCCGGGGTTAAAAAAGCAGGCAGGGGCCGGGCAGGAGGAGCCCGAAGCGGAGAATTCCTCCGAATCCGGCAGGGTATTTGTAAGAGAACGGATCCTTAACCGGCTGGAGAACAGAAGAAGATGGGTGAAAAAGGGGATCACACTGTTTGTCAGCGCAGTCATTTTCGGTGCGGTTGCCTGTCTGGTCTTTGTGTGGCTGCGCCCTCATATGGAGGAATGGCTGACGGAGGAGGCTCCTCAGGAGGGCGTCATTCACCTTCCCAGAGATGAGGAGACAAAACCGGAGGAGACGAAGCCGGCGCAGACGGAACCGGTGCAGACGACGGAGTCGGAACAGCTTCCTACGGAGCCGGAGACGGAAACGCAGCCGACGGAGGATATCAAAGAGGTGGTGGAATCTGCCGTGGAGTCCTATCAGTGGAACATTACGGATTATGAAAATCTGTACCGGGCTCTGGGAGAGATTGCCACGGAGGTGAATAAGGGGATCGTGACCGTTACCACCAGAACGCCGGCCACGGACTTTTTTGACAACCCCATTGAGACAGAGGGGAAGGCGTCCGGGGTGATCTGGAATATCACTTCTTACGAGATGCTGATCCTGACCGGTTATCGGACTCAGGAGGGAGAAAGCACGGTGGAGGTCACCTTCTGCAACGGGACGAAGGCGGCGGCTTCCGTGAAATCGGCGGACGGACGGACGGGGATCGCCATTGTCAGCGTGCCGCTTGCCAGCGTGGACGAGGCCACCAGCGAACAGGTGCGGCCGGTTCCTCTTGGAAATTCCATTGAGGCAAGGCTTGGACAGCCGGTGATCCTGGCAGGAAGTCCCAAGGATTTCGTCGGATCTGTTGCATACGGCATGATCACCTACGTGCGGCCCGGCGTCCAGAAGGAGGACATGGACGTCCGGATGCTTTATACGGACGTGTCCACGGGCAGCCAGGCAACGGGAGTGGTCGTGAACCTGAAGGGACAGGTCATAGGGGTGCTTACGGCGGGAACCACTGGCTCCGGCACAACGGGAGCGATCGGGATTTCGGATTTAAAGAGCAGCATTGAACGGCTTTCCAACGGTTCCAGCCTGGCCTATCTGGGCGTGATCGGGCAGGATGTCACGGAGGAGATCAGTGAGAGCAGGCAGATCCCCAGGGGCGTCTATGTATCCGAAGCCGTTCTGGAAGGGCCGGCCTATAATGCGGGGCTTCAGAGCGGAGACGTGCTGATGGCTTTGGATGATACGGAGATTTTGTCGGTGAACATGATCGAGGGCTTTCTGGAAGGAAAGCTTCCGGAGGAAACGGTAACAGCCCATGTGGCGCGGATCGGCCGGGACGGTTATACGGAAATGGAATTTGATGTGATATTAGGCGGCCGCTGATATGGCGGATGAAAGGAAGAGTATGAAATATATTACTGCATTGCGGGAAGGCGAGAAGGTTTCGGAGATTTATCTGTGCAAGGCCAGGCAGGTTGCGAAAACGAAAATGGGAAAAACTTATTATTCCCTGATGCTGCAGGATAAGACAGGCACCGTGGATGCAAAGATCTGGGAGCTTTCCGGCGGAATCGATCATTTCGAGGCATTCGATTATGTGAAGATTGACGGGGATGTCACCAGCTTTCAGGGCTCGCCTCAGGTGAATGTGCGCCGCCTGCGTGTGGCCAGGACCGGGGAATATGATCCGGCAGATTATCTGCCGGTATCGGAGAAGGACATCGGACAGATGTATGAGGAGCTTCTGGGCCTTGTAAGAAGTATCAGAAATGATGCGCTTAAAGGGCTGGCAGAGAAATTTTTCGTAGAGGATGCCGCCTTTATCAAAGCCTTTAAGGAGCATTCTGCGGCAAAGACGGTCCACCACGGCTTTGTGGGAGGGCTTTTGGAGCATACCCTCAGTGTCGCAAAGCTCTGCGACTTTTACTGCGGGCAGTATCCGCTTTTGAAGCGGGATCTGCTGATTGGAGCCGCCCTGTTCCATGATATCGGAAAGACCAGGGAGCTTTCTGATTTTCCGGGAAACGATTATACGGATGAAGGGCAGCTTCTGGGGCATATCGTAATCGGAACGGTTATGTTAAATGAGAAAATAAAGGAAATTCCCGGATTTCCGGGAAAGCTGGCATCGGAGCTTGTCCACTGCATTCTGGCCCATCATGGAGAGTATGAGTATGGCTCGCCCAAAAAACCGGCTCTGGCAGAGGCTCTGGCTCTGAATTTTGCAGATAATCTGGATGCCAAGATGCAGACGTTAAAGGAGCTGTTTGCCGGAAATGCAAATAATCACGGGTGGCTGGGCTTCAACCGCCTCCTGGATTCCAATGTACGCATGACTTCAGAATGGTAAAGAACGGAGATTTTCGTATTTTGAAAAAGAATCAGGTATTTGAAACAGTAATTGAAGATATGAGTGAGCAGGGAGAGGGTATAGGCAGAGTGAACGGCTATACCCTCTTTGTTAAGGATGCGCTGATTGGTGACCGGATTGAGGGCCGGGTGATCAAAGAGAAGAAAGCTTATGGCTACGGGAAGCTGCTTCGGATCCTGGAGCCGTCTCCTTTCCGGGTGGAGCCTCTGTGCCCCGCAGCGCTGCCCTGCGGCGGGTGCCAGCTTCAGACGATGTCCTATGAGCGCCAGCTTCAGTTTAAGCAGGATAAGGTAGAGGGCCATCTTGTGCGGATCGGAGGGTTTGAAAGATCCGGATTCTCCATGGAGCCGATTATCGGCATGGAGCCGGTTCCGGGACAGAGGAGGGGCTTCCGCTACCGGAACAAGGGGCAGTTTCCCTTTGGGAGAGGGAAGGACGGCCGGATTATTTACGGCTTTTATGCCGGGCGCACCCATTCTATTATTGAGACGGAGGACTGCTTCCTGGGAGACGCCGCCGCCCGCCTGGTACTGGAAACGGTTCGTTCTTTTATGGAGGAATATAAGATTGATCCTTATGACGAGGCCAGCCGCCAGGGGCTGGTTCGTCACGTGCTGATCCGGACCGGCTATCATACGGGGCAGATCCTGGTATGCCTGGTGATCAACGGCCGGGAGCTGCCTCACGGCAGAAGGCTGGCGGAGCGCCTTATGGAGATCGGAGGCATGACCTCCGTTTCCTGTAATGTCAACCGGCAGAGGACCAATGTGATCCTTGGCAGCCAGATGATACACCTGGCCGGTGAGGAGTGCATTACAGACCGGATCGGCGGCCTGACTTATCGGATTTCTCCGCAGTCGTTCTACCAGGTGAATCCTGTTCAGACGGAAAAGCTTTATGGGAAGGCCCTGGAGTTTGCCTGTCTTACCGGCCGGGAAACGGTCTGGGACCTGTACTGCGGAATCGGCACCATCTCCCTGTTTCTGGCCAGGGAGGCCGGGCAGGTATATGGAGTGGAGGTGGTCCCGGCCGCCGTCAAAAATGCCAGGGAGAATGCTGCCCTGAACCATATTGCCAATGTGGAATTTTTTGAGGGAAGGGCGGAGGAGGTGCTGCCGGAATGGTATGAGAGCCATCCGGGCAAGGCAGCGGACGTGATCGTGGTGGATCCGCCCAGGAAGGGCTGTGAGGAAGGGCTTCTTCGCACCATGGTCCGGATGGCGCCGAAACGGATCGTTTACGTTTCCTGCAATTCGGCCACCCTGGCCAGAGACTTAAAATATCTGTGTGCCGGGGGCTACCGCCTGGAACGGGTGCAGCCGGTGGACATGTTCCCGATGACTGTAGGGGTGGAAGTTGTGTGTTTGCTTTCAAACTTAAATCAAATAAGTTGAAGTATATCAATGTGGAATTAGAGATGGATGAACTTGATCTGACGGCGGCGGAGGTTAAGAATGGCAAAAGATTTAACAAATTCAAGACTAGATAGGCAAAACATATTAAATAATGAAATTGCCATAGAAGAAATACAACAAAAGTCAGGAATAGACGGTATTTTATGGGATGGCAGAATCTTTGTAACTCGTGAAATGACAGCTAATTTTTTTGAAGTGGATATAAGAACGATTAGCCGCTATTTGGAACAAAATGGAGAAGAACTTTCTACAAATGGCTATCAGGTGCTTCGGGGAAAGAAATTAAAAGCTTTCTTAGAATCTGCAAAGGATTGTGGTAAGGACATTTGTGTCCCTACCAAAACAACAGTACTTGGAGTGTTTGATTTTCGTGCATTTTTAAATATGGCTATGCTTTTATCTGAAAGTGATAAAGCAAGGGCACTGCGACAGTTGATGTTGGATATAGTTATTGACCTTATTAACCGTAAAACAGGCGGCGGAACAAAATATATCAATCAGCGGGATAAAGACTTTGTTTTTTCTTCTTTACAAGAAGATAATTACCGCAGGCAATTTACGGACGCGTTAAAAAATTATGTGGAAGATAACCGATACAAATATGCTTATTTTACTGATATGATATATATAAGCATA
>CATJIW010000345.1 GCA_949740745.1 uncultured Lachnospiraceae bacterium
CGCAAGCGGAATCCGTCCCATCAACAATCTGGTGGACATTACCAACTATGTCATGGAGGAATACGGCCAGCCCATGCACGCCTTTGACCTGGACGCGGTGGCAGGCCATAAGATCATCGTGAAACGGGCGAAAGACGGAGACGAGTTTCAGACTCTCGACGGCCAGATGCGGAAGCTGGACAAGGACGTGCTGATGATCAATGACGCCGAGAAGGAGATCGGCATTGCCGGGATTATGGGCGGGGAGAATTCCAAGATCACCGATCAGGTCAAGACGGTGCTTTTCGAGTCGGCCTGCTTTGACGGCACCAACAACCGTCTTTCGGCCAGGAGGCTGGGGCTGCGCACCGACGCTTCCGGGAAATATGAGAAGGGGCTGGATCCCAACAATGCGGAGGCGGCCATCAACCGGGCCTGTCAGCTGATCGAAGAGCTTGGCTGCGGAGAGGTGGTCGGCGGAATGATCGACGTGCGGGGAGAGCTTCCTGAGCCGAAGCGGATCCCCTTCCGGCCTGAGAAGATTAACCGGTTCCTGGGAACGGATATTTCCAGGGAAGAAATGGTGTCATATTTTGCGCCTCTGGAGATCGAGACGGATGAGGCGGCGGGAGAGGTGATCGTTCCCACCTTCCGGCAGGATCTGGTCTGTGAGGCGGATATTGCCGAGGAGGTGGCCCGGTTCTACGGGTACGACAGGATTCCCACGACTCTGCCCACCGGAGAAGCCGCCACGGGAAAGCTTTCCTTCAAGCTCCGGGTGGAGGCGGCCGTTCGGGAGGTTGCGGAATTTTGCGGCTACTCCCAGGGCATGAGCTATTCCTTTGAGAGCCCGAAGGTCTTCGACAGGCTGCTGATCCCGGAGGATTCTCCCCTTCGGAATGCAGTGACGATCATGAACCCGCTGGGGGAGGATTACAGCATTATGCGGACCGTTTCCCTGAACGGGATGCTCACTTCCCTGGCTGTCAATTATAACAGAAGGAATAAGGATGTAAGGCTGTATGAGCTGGGCAATATTTACCTTCCGAAGGCGCTGCCCCTCACGGAGCTTCCCGACGAGCGGATGCAGCTTACTCTGGGCTTTTACGGGGAAGGGGATTTCTTCACCCTGAAAGGAGTCATCGAGGAGATTTTTGACAGGCTGGGCATGACGAAGCGGATTACCTATGACCCGAAAGCGGGAAAGCCCTTCCTTCATCCGGGCCGCCAGGCGGAAATTTCCTACCAGGGATCGGTCATGGGATATCTGGGCGAGGTCCATCCGGAGGTTCTTGATAATTATGACCTGGGCGGCCGGGCGTATGTGGCTGTCCTGGATATGCCCCAGGTGGTGAGGTTCGCCTCCTTCGACCGGAAATACGCCGGCATCGCCAGGTTCCCGGCCGTCACCAGGGATATCAGCATGGTCATGGATAAGGCGATTATGGTGGGAGAGGTGGAATCTGTCATTGAAACGAAGGGCGGAAAGCTTCTGGAGTCCTACCATCTGTTCGACCTTTATGAAGGCTCCCAGATCGCAGAGGGCTGTAAGTCGGTGGCCTATTCCATCACCTTCCGGGCAAAGGACCGCACCCTGGAGGATAAGGACGTGAACGAGGTCATGGAGAAGATCCTTGCGGAATTAAAAGAGATGGGGATCGAGCTTCGGGGATGATTCCTGTGTAAGCAAATCAAATGGCTTGATTTTATATAGACGAATGACGAAAGGCAGAGAAGGAAAGTGCTCTGCTTTTTGTCATTTAAGGAATTATTTCAGCAGGAAAAGCAACAAAAAACAATAAATAAGGTATACCCAAAGGGCACTCGTGAACGCATGCGCTTTGCGCGGTAGAAATAAGGTATAAGTTTTTTTCTTCTCCAGATAATAAAGCGTAGGCGTCATAAGATATTGTGTATGGCGGCGTACTTTTTATGCGGAGAAGGAGAAAATGATGGAGAGATATTTAAAAATTGCAGGTGTGCGGGGCCG
>CATJIW010000346.1 GCA_949740745.1 uncultured Lachnospiraceae bacterium
GAATCTCGTCCCGCCCTTTCGGGTCAAGGCCCGCCGTGGGCTCGTCCAGAATCAGCACCTCCGGGTCCATGGCCAGCACTCCCGCAATGGCCACCCGCCGCTTTTCTCCGCCGGAAAGCTCAAAGGGGGATTTTTTATAATAGCTCTCTCCGATTCCCACCAGAGAAAGAGCCTCCCTTGCCCGTTTCTCGATCTCCTCCCCGGAAAGGCCCTGGTTCTTCGGCCCGAAGCAGACATCCGTAAACACATCCACCTCAAAAAGCTGATGCTCCGGATACTGGAATACCAGCCCCACCCGGCTTCTCAGCTCCTTCATGGAAAAGCCCTCCCGGTAAATGCTCTCTCCGTTATAGAGGATATCGCCTCCCGTGGCACGTACCAGCCCGTTTAAATGCTGGATCAGCGTGGACTTCCCGGAACCGGTATGTCCGATCAGGCCGATAAATTCCCTGTCTCCAATCTCCAGGCTTACCTTATGGAGCGCCTCCGTCTCCATGGGTGTTCCTTCCTGATACTTGTATTCTACCTGCTTCAGTGTGATCATCGCACCGCCCTCTGTCTCCTTATACCCACCAGCATACTTGTTTACCAAATGATTTCCTGTCTTTCTTACTATAAGAAAGGCTGTCCCGGCAAATCATCTGGCACGCCGGTATATCGCCGCCAGTTCCTTTACCAGCTCCTCCGTATCCAGGATGCAGGAAGTCAGAGGCACGCCTTTTTTCCGAAGGCCGTGGGCCAGCTCCGTCACCTGAGGCACGTCCAGCCGCAGGGCCTTCAGCTCGTCCACCCGGCCGAAAATCTCCTCCGGCGTCCCCTCCATGGCGATCTCCCCCTCGTCCATCACGTAAATCCGGTCCGCATGGATCACCTCTTCCATATAATGGGTAATCAGGATGACGGTAATGCCTTTCTTCTTATTTAATTCCCGCACGGTCCTGACGACCTCCCTGCGGCCGTTGGGATCCAGCATGGCCGTAGGCTCGTCCAGGACGATGCATCTTGGCTCCATGGCCATCACTCCCGCAATGGCCACCCGCTGCTTCTGTCCGCCGGAAAGCCGGTCCGGGGAGCTGTGCCGGTAAGCCGTCATGCCCACTGCCTTCAGGCATTCGTCCACCCGCCTCCAGATCTCGTCCGTGGGCACGCCCATGTTTTCCGGTCCGAAGCCCACGTCCTCCTCCACCACGCTGGCGATGATCTGGTTGTCCGGGTTCTGAAATACCATCCCGGCCGTGCGGCGGACCTCCAGAAGAGAGGCGTCGTCCTTCGTGTCCATCCCGCCGATCCAGATGGTTCCCTCCGAGGGCAGGAGAAGAGCGTTCATATGCTTCGCCAGGGTGGACTTGCCGGAACCGTTATGGCCGAGGACCGCCACGAACTGCCCCGCCTCGATGTCCAGACTCACGTCCTTCACCGCCTCGTTCACTTCTTCGACTTTTTCTTCCTCGTCCCGCTTGATATAATTGTAGATCAGGTTCTTCGCCTTAATGATGCCCATGGTCCACCGTCAACTTCCATTTAATCTTTGTTTACATTCTTACAGAGTTCCATTGTACTTGATTCATGCGGAAAAATCAATACGGACTTTCAGGACAAAGAATCCTTGAAATCCGCCGCCGCTTATGTTATGATACCACCTGAGCAGAATGGATGGCCGCGGCCGCGCCCCTTTGCGGGAAGAGCGGACGAGGAAAGTCCGGGCTTCACAGGGCAGGATGCCGGATAACATCCGGTGGAGGCGACTCCAAGGACAGTGCAACAGAAATGTACCGCCGGCCC
>CATJIW010000347.1 GCA_949740745.1 uncultured Lachnospiraceae bacterium
AGGCATTACCTTAAAAACGTACATCTCCAGAAAGGGGAAGCTGGAGATCCGGGAGACCATCGGCATCGCCATGCAGGTGGCCCAGGGGATTGAGGCGGCCCATGAGCAGCACATCGTCCATCGGGACATCAAGCCGCAGAACATTATTATTTCCAGGGACGGAAAGGTGAAGGTCACGGATTTCGGCATTGCCAAGGCAGCGACCAACGAGACGATCACCTCCAGCACCATGGGGTCCGTCCACTATATTTCGCCGGAGCAGGCCAGGGGCGGCTATTGTGACGAGAGGAGCGATATTTATTCTCTCGGCATTACCATGTATGAAATGCTGACGGGACGGGTGCCCTTTGAGGGGGATTCCGCCGTGTCGGTGGCCCTTCTGCATATCCAGGGAGAGATGGTGTCTCCCAGAAAGTATGAGCCGATGATCCCGGTGAGCCTGGAGAAGATCGTGCTCAAATGTACCCAGAAGAAACCGGAGATGCGTTACCGGACGGTGACGGAGCTGATCGAAAACCTGAAGCGGGCCCTGATGACGCCCAATGAGGATTTCGTCCATATGAGCAGCGTGAGCAGCAACGGCCCGACCAGGGTCATGAGCCAGGACGAGGTCAATCAGATCCGGAGCGGGGCAGCCGCAGGAGGCAGAAGGAGTGAGTCCGAATATCCGGACGGGGGGTACGACGAGTATCCCGACGACCGGGAAGAGGAAGAGAAGTATCTGCAGGATTATGAAGAGGAGGAAGACATGTTCTTTGACGACGAAGAAGATGACGACGAGGAAGAGGGCCGCAGATCCGATAAGATCTATGCCATTGTCGGCATTGCGGTAGCTGTGGTCATTGTGCTCCTCGCCCTTTTCATTATGGGAAAAACCTTTGGGTGGTTTGATTTTTCCGGCAGCCAGCCCAAGGCAGAGTCAAGTCAGCCGGAGGAAACGGCGGGGACGGAGGTTCTGATGCCGAACCTTCTCGGAAAGACGCTGGATGAGGCGGAAGCGGAGCTGGAGCCCCTGGATCTGGAGCTTAGGCTTTCTTACAGCGAATCGGGCGATTACAAGGACGGAGAGATCATGGAGCAGGAGTTCCCGGAGGGAACGCCGGTTAAACGCCATACGGTGATCAAGGTCACGGTCAGCAAAGGCTCCACGGAGACAAAGGTGCCGGAGAACCTGATCGGCATGACCAGGGAGCAGGCGTTAAAGGCACTGCGGGACGCCGGGCTGGATGCGAAGTTTGACGAGATTTTCAGTGACGGCGTGGAAGAAGGAATGGTTGCAAAGGTAAGTCCCGGACCGGGTACGGCGGCTGCCATCGGCGACACGGTGACGGTCTACCTGTCCAAGGGGGAAGAAACGAAGACGACGACGGTTCCCAAGCTTCTCGGAAAGACGGAGGCCAGGGCGAAGCAGGAGCTGGAGGATGCGAAGCTGACCGTGGGGAGCGTCACGAAGGATTACAGCGACGACTATGAAGAGGGCGAGGTCATGAGCCAGTCCATCCGGGGCGGAAGCACCGTGGAAGAGGGGACGGAGGTAAGCTTTGTAATCAGCCGCGGAGAGAAGGATACGACGGTTCCGCTGCCGGACGTGATCGGCTGGAGCGAGGCGGACGCCGTTGCAAAGATCAGCCAGGCAGGTCTGGTGCCGGTCACCCAGTCTGTTTACAGTGACACCGTAGAGGCCGGGAAGGTTGTCGAGCTGGAGCACGATCCCGGAAGGAGGCTGGAGACGGGGACTTCCGTGGAGGTTTATGTCAGCAAGGGACCGAGGCCGACGGAAGCGCCGACTACCCAGGCGCCCTCCGAACCGGAGCCGGCGGATCCGGATCCGGGATCGTCGGAAAACCCCGGCCAGCCCAATGGGCCGGCCGGGCCGGCGGATCCCGGAAGCGGGCAGACGCCGGGGGACACCCTTCCCGACGTGACGCTGTGACGGGCCGTATATGAAAAAGGGGAAGATTGTCAAAGGGATCGCCGGGTTTTACTATGTCCACGACGGCCGCGGCCGGGTTTATGAGTGTAAGGCGAAAGGGATTTTCCGGAACCGGAGGATGAAGCCTCTGGTGGGGGATGACGCAGTCTTTGAGATTTTGAGCGAGGAAGAGGGCCTGGGGAATATCACGGAGATACTCCCCAGGAGAAACGTTCTGGTCCGCCCGGCTTCGGCCAACGTGGACCAGGCCCTCGTGGTCTTTGCGGTAAAGGAGCCAGATCCCAATTTCAATCTTCTGGACCGGTTTCTTGTCAGGATGGAAGCAGAAGGGATTCCCTGCCATGTCTGCTTCAACAAGGCAGATCTGGAAGGGGCGGGCGGACGGCGGTTTTCTGAGCTTTACGAAAAGGCCGGCTATCCGGTCCACCTGATCAGTACTTATACGGAGGAGGGACTTTCCGGGATCCGGAGCCTGCTGAAAGGCAGGACCACGGTTATGGCGGGGCCTTCCGGCGTTGGCAAATCGTCGCTTATGAATCTGCTCCATCCGGATGCGGGAATGGAGACGGGAGCCGTCAGTGAAAAGATCGGGCGGGGCCGCCATACCACCAGGC
>CATJIW010000348.1 GCA_949740745.1 uncultured Lachnospiraceae bacterium
GTCCGTCCGCCTGCATTCCGCTTAAATGGATATGGAACTCTCTGACCGAATACCAGGCATTGCAGATCATCTCATCAATAACCGCATCAAAGGTGGTTTCCCGAAAGCCCTCTGAGATCAACCGCACAATCGCTTCCAGCCAGTAGAATTTATAGCAATAGGACGGATCCTTCATCATAAGAGAAAAAGATTCTATGTCCAGCGTATTATAATATTTTCTGTCAACTGTCAGTGTATATCCGATTTTTGAAGTATCAGATTCAGCCATCTTTCCTCACCCCTGCCCTGCCGCACATCGCCGGTAACCCAGCACTCCGTTATGCAGACGCCATCAAACGCTTCCAGGAACCGTCCAAAGGATTCCTCTGTAAAATCTGTAAAATATCTGCCCCTGCGAACGCCTTCAAACTCTCCATACTTGAATGACGTATAAATCACACCATTTCCCCTGAGGGCCTGCAGCATTCTCTCCATAACTTCCTTTAATTCCTGCATCGGCAAATGTAGAATGGAGGAACAGGCCCAGATCCCATCATATCGATTCCTTTCCTCCAAATCCTGAAAAAGCAGCTGCCTCACGGGAATTTTCGCATACCGGCTTGCAGACTCACACATTTTTGCCGAACCGTCAACCGCTTCCACCAGATAACCTTTCCTGTGAAAATATGCGGTATCTCTGCCGGATCCGCAGCCAAAGTCCAGAATCCTCGCTTTCTTTGGCAGAAAGGCCAGAAATTTTTCCTGCGTTTCGTGAAAATCCACGGCAACCGTTCCGGCAATAAATGATTCTGCGTTTTGATCATAATAAGCGATTGTTCCTGCCATGTAAACACCTCATTCTGCCCCTGGAGCTTTAAACACCGCAAGCTCCGGTAGCTGCCGCTTTTCCAAATCCCCTTCCGTCTTTTGCCGCTCCTCCTACTGAGCGCACAGCCGCTCCATCCGTTCCAGAAGCCACGCAGGATTATGTACCGGGCAGTATAGCTTTAACAGCTTTATCATTTCACAGCCTTTTGGGTCGTCCAAATCAATACCGCCCAACTCGTTGCGGTAGAATATACGATTATAATCCGTCTTTAACTCATCCCTGATCCCTTTAAAAGCCTTTTCCCATGCGAAATGCTCCACATGATACGGGACCGTCACCGGTTCCGATATACAGTTCAATCATGCCTTTTCCAATATCACTCTTCCCGTCTGCTATTCATTATACAGGCATTATCGCCAATCCGCAACCAGGCATCGTTTCACAAAGCAGCCATTCTGCAACTGTGTCTACAATTCCTATCCCCTCTTTTAATATTGTAACAAAAAAGCAGAACAGCGAACTCTGTCTCCGCTGCTCTGCCCCATAAACCCATATTTCCTGTTCAGCTCATCGCCTCTGCATAAATCCTTTACGCCCAATACACGCCCATCGTATCCAGCACATAATACACAACCCCTGCGATCCAGCTGGCAAAAATCCCGTAAAGGATCACCGGGCCGGCGATGGTGAAGATCTTGCAGCCGATACCGAAGACCTGGCCTTCTGCTTGTGTCAAGTTAGGACCCATTAGTTCTTAAAGAAAATTCAGATTTTTTGACGATTCTAATCAATTTATGTCGCAAAAGCGTCTTTCAAAGCCTGCCATTCCTTTAAACAGCCGTCCTTCTCGCTGATTCCAGCAATTCTGTGATAAAGCTGTCATTACTAAGCAAGTCGATCTCGATCCGGCCCTGACCGTATACCCGGATTTTCTTTACGAGTTTTCCGATCACCTCCGGCCGGTATTCTGTCAGTACACGGATGTCCCCTGCATTCTCTGTCCATTCCTTCATTCTCTCCTTACCGCTTTTCAACCTGTCAATCCGCTGCTCTATCTGTGTCAGCTCATCCTTCAGGCGGCTTATTTCCAACTGGCGCTCTTCCTGCACAGCCGCAAATTTCTCACGGGTGATTTTGCCGCTCCTGTATTCTTCATATAAATCTAACTTTCCATTTTGCAGGCTTTGTAAAGTCCTCTGGGTTTCTGCTGCTTTCTTTTCCAGGCGGAGCCCTTCCAGATTCCTCCGGATTTTGGTTTCTGCCGCCCGCTCTGTAAGCAGCTTCGCAAATGTCTTTACAACCTTAAGCACCTGCGCCTGCAGATCTTCCATCGGCTCATGCAGCATGGAACAACTGCTTTCCGAAGTGACGCCCGCCTTTGTACAAAACAAATGCGTTACTGTCCCAACAGACTTTTGCAGCTTCCGTCCGCAGTAACCGCAGACAAACAAATTGTTTGCCCTGTCTCCCGAAGTGTTTTTGTTAATTTTTTTGACTCTTCCGGACCGGGCAAGCGCAGCGGCGTCAAAGACTTCCTGGGATATGATCGCATCATGTGTTCCCTCCACAACAATCCATTCTTTTGCAGACACAGAGCGCATTTTCCCCGTACTGATTCCTACCGACTCCCTCTTGTTTGATATCATTTTCCCAGTATAGCGTTCATCCTGCAAAATCCTGAGTACCGTCGAAGCCGTCCAGATCGGGTCATTGCCTGCAACACGTCCATTGTAAAGGCGGCCAAGTTTTCTCTTGTACGCTGAAGGAGAAGGGATGCCATCGTCATTAAGACTTCTTGCTGTCTGAGATGCACTTCTGCCTTCTATACATTCATTGAAGATACGTTCAACCACCTTGCTTACTGCCACGTCTATCACAATTTTATGTTTGTCCTTCGGATTCAGAACATAGCCGTAAAATGCGGCTCCTCCCCAGTAATCTCCACGACGGTTCCGTGTCCTGTTCGCACTTTTGATTTTAACAGATAAATCCCTGCTGTACAAACCATTGATCAGGTTGCGCAGGGCAAGTTCCAATCCGCCGGTTGTTCCGGTATAATCATCACTGTCAAAGCTGTCATTGACCGAAATGAAACGTGTCCCAAACAACGGCAGAATCATCTCAAGATATGCGCCGACCTCCAGATAATCCCGGCCAAACCTGGACAGATCCTTGACAACGATACAGTGTATTTCTTTCTGTCTGGCAAGCTCCATCATCGCCATGAAACGAGGGCGTTTAAAATTCGTGCCTGTATAACCATCATCGCAAAATTCAACGACCTCATACTCCTTAAATTCTGGACGTGACTCATAAAAATCCCACAATAATTTCCGCTGGTTTGTCACACTGTTGCTTTCCGTCTTTGCCGATGATTTCAGATCGTCGTCCTCCATGGAAAGCCGGACATAAAATGCCATTTTCTTTTTAAACGGCATATCGTTCCGCCTCCTTCCTGCGAACTGCCGCCAGATAGATCACCTCATCCATCTCGTCCTTAAAGCGGAACTTCACCTCCACATGCCCATTGTTATACAGAATCATTTCATCAATAAAGGCGTCCACCATCTCCTTTGTCAATTCTTTTGCATTCTGGTACTGCTCAATCATCTGCGGCCAGGAGCCGCCCATTGCAAAGGTCTGGCTATACTTCCCAGCCTCTTTTTCTAATTCCGCAAGAAAAATCCGCAATTCGTCGGCCTTCCCCGCATATTCCTGGCCCATGCTGATATAATCGCTCTGGCTGAGAATCCCGCTTGCAAAATCTTCGTACAGAGACGCTTTCAGGCCGACATATTTTTCAATCTGTTTTTTCGTACTGTGAATCTGATTCTGATAAATCCGGAATCTGGTTTTACTGCTCTCCCTTTTATTCAACGCAAGAACCATTTCCCTGGCGTCTGTAAACAACTTGATCTGTGTCCGGATCAGTTTGAGGGCAATATCCTCTACATCCTGTTTCTTCACGGCTTTCTTAATACAATAAGAAGAATTATAATTCTCATGCAACGCACAATAATACCATTCCGAAACTTTTCCGTGGCTATGCCTGTTTCTGAGAAACATCGCCTGGCCGCATTCACCGCACCGCAAATGTCCTTTAAACATGCTGGCTTCTCTGCTCTTTGAATGATAGACAGCCGTTCTTCCATGCTCCTGCTTCATTCTGTCAAAATATTCCTGCACTTGATAAAAAAGCGCTTCTGTGACAATCGGTTCATGCGTTCCCTTCGTGATGATCCATTCCTCACGGGGAACCGGCTGCGAACCCTTTTTGCCCGTGGAATGATAGGTGGAACGATATTTACCGGATACCGTCCAGCCAAGGTACACTTCATCGGCAAGAATCTTCTTCACCGTCGGCATATACCACTTTGAATTTTTGAAATGATCCGTCGTCGCCATCCCACGTTCATACAGAATGCGCCCTGGAGACGGAATCCCCTGTGCATTCATCGACGTCGCAATATAATGAACCGTATTGCCCCCGGCCAAAAGTTCAAAAAGCTTTCTTACAACGGGAGCCGTCTCTTCATCAACCACAAGATGGTGCTTGTCCTCCGGGTCCAACCGATAACCATAAGGGGCCCGGCTTCCGGAAAACTTTCCCTGCTCCTGAAGCGTTCTCATGGTGGAGCATATCTTTTTTGAAATATCCTTGGCGTACATCTCGTTCGCCATATTCTTAAGCTGTACGGAAATATCCGCCTGCTGATACTTCGTATCAAACCGGTCTGTCACAGAAATGAAACGACAGCAAAAAAACGGGAATACCATTTCAATGTACTCGCCGGATTCAAGATAATTACGTCCCAAGCGGGAAAGATCCTTTACAAGAATACACTCGATCTTGCCATCCCGAAGGTCATTCATCATCCGTGAAAACTCCGGCCGGATAAAATCAGTTCCGGAAATATCATCATCACTGTAAATATCATACACAGTCAGGTCCGAATGTTCCGAAACATAATCCTTCAAAAGCTGAAGCTGATTTCCAATCGTATCCGCCTCACGCTTCTTCTCCGTCTCCACAGAGATTCGTGCATACAGCGCAGTACGATAGACCTTCTGGACCTCCGGTTTTTCCGGCGTCGGTTCGATCACTATATTTTTTCGGCTTTTTCTCGCCATTTAACTCGCCCCTTTCCGCTCCAGATAATAATCCTGCACTCTGGAGATAAGTGCCTGATAATCCTGCATGTGGGTAAACATCACTTCAATGCGCTTATCCTCGTAAACAATAATACTCTCTATACATGCGGCCGCCACACTCCGGGTTAAGCTCTGGATATTATGATATTCCAGAAACTCCTGAATCCACTGTTCCGAAGCATTCCCATTCTCAAGGTATAAATTAATCTCTCGATGCACCTGCTCCTCCGCCAGTTTTGCATCGGCAATCCGGATTTCATATTGTTCTTTGATATCGAAGTAATCCTCTTTTGACAGAAGTCCTTCTTTCATATCTTCATAAGCAGACACTTTCAGCCTGCGATAACGGTCAATATCCTCCTCCACCGTATAAAGCCGCTCTTCCGCCTTTTTTATACTCAGCCTTCTCATCGGCGCACTTCTAATGGTTTGGAGGCAAGTGTTTAATTCTGTCAATAGATGAATATGCTCCTGTAAAAGCCTTAACACCGCATTTTCCAGTTGATTTTTAGAAATACGATGCGTGGTGCATTCCCCCGTCTTTTTGTGATTTCCACAAATATAATAATAAAATTTCTTTCCGCTTGCCGTCTGGGTTTTACGGACCATCGGCCCGTGACAATCCCCACAATACAAAAGGCCGGCCAGCGGAAAAAGGCAAGTTTCATTGGGTGAGGTCCTTGTATCCAGCTCAAGCAGGCGCTGTACAAGCAAAAATACTCTCGGCTCTATAATCGCCTCGTGTGCATGTTCCACAATGCTCCATTTTTCCTTTTCGTTGATGACCACTGTCTTTATCTTATAATTTGGCCTTGTCCTCACTCCCTGGACCAAAGTACCTACATAAACCGGATTGGTCAGGATTCTGCGGACTGAGGTTGCCGTCCATTCCGCCTTGCTTTTTGTTTTAAAGGATGTCTTATAAGATAGTCCTTTGCTCTTTTTGTATTCCATCGGAGACAGAATCCCCTGTTCATTCAATTTACGGGCAATGGCGTCATGATTGATTCCCTCAAGCTTCCATGAAAAAATGTCCTTTACCACTTCTGCCGCATAAACATCAATCACCAACCGGTTTTTATCCTCTTCCGATTTCTCATAGCCATATGGGGCAAATGCACCGATAAACTCCCCGTTCTTCCGTTTCACCTGCAGCTGGCTTCGGATTTTTACAGAGATGTCTCTGCAATAGTTGTCGTTCATCAGGTTCTTCACCATGATGTTAAAATCATCCGCACTGTTTCTGGTTATCGTGTCAATTCCGTCATTTATCGAAATCAGACGAACCCCATAATATGGAAAAAGACGATCAATATACTTTCCGGCATTAATATATTCCCTGCCGAAACGGGACAGATCCTTTACAATGACACAATTCACGACTCCGGCACGAATGTCATCCATCATGCGCTGAAAGTCGGGACGGTCATAATCTGTCCCCGTATATCCATCGTCTTCCCGTA
>CATJIW010000349.1 GCA_949740745.1 uncultured Lachnospiraceae bacterium
GAAGGCGGCGGAGCAGCTAAGGCTTGGCAGCCGCTACTTGGAAGAAATGGAATATGAACAGGCCGTCGCAGCCTTTACGAAGGCCATAGAGATCGAGCCGAAAGAGGTGGACGCCTACATCGGAGCCTCCAAAGCCTATGCGGCTCTTGAAAGCTATTGGGAGGCCCTGGAGGTGCTGGATGCGGGCTATGTGCAGACAATGGCTTCCGAGCTTGCCGAGCGGGGGAAGGACGTGTGCCTGGAGGCCGCAGAGCATTATATTGGTGAAGAGGATTATCAGGAGGCAGAGAAATACGTCGAAAAAGGAAATGAATACGGCGGATCCGAGGAACTGGATCAGGTGGCAGAACGTCTTGAGGAGATTTCGGCTTCGGAAGGCAGCGAAAGCCCGGGAGGAGACCAGGCCGCAGGAGAAAGCCAGGCATCGGTAGACGATTCCTACGAGCCTCCCTGTACCTGGGCGGTGGAGCCGACGATTGAGGCGGACAACATTTATTATCTGAACAGCAACGATACCCTGAAGATCCCGGTCAATCAGCTTTATAAACAGATGGATGAAAATTATGGGTATGCGGTGATTCAAAAGGGAGATTCCTATGGGCTGATTGATTTTAACGGCGAGCTGTTTGAGGGAATGCAGTTTCTGTCCGTCGGCACGTTCCTGTCCAGGTATTATGTGATCTGCGCAGAGCCCTGTTATGCAGCGGATACCGGGACGGAGGAGACGGAGCTTTATCTGACGGACCAGGGACTTTCCTATGCCTTTGGCTACGGGGCTATTTATGATCTGTACGGGGGCGTCTATTTCTGGAATGACGGCCTCAGGCAGTTTTACCGGTTTGACGAGATGCAGCTTCCGGAGCCGGAGGTTCCGATTCCGGTATTTTACAGAGACGGAGAGTCCGGAAAGATCCCGGAGGGACTTGAGGACTGGTATGTAAATCCCTCCGGAAAATATGCGGTTTATGCGGCAGGGAGCCTGAAGACGGATTTTATTTATGATGAATGCGGCTCTTACTGCGACGGGCTTCTGGCAGTCTGTCAGGACGGAAAGTGGGGATATGTCGACGGGGAAGGCCAGGTCGTGATTCCGCTGGAATACGACGCCTCCTGGAAGGAATACGTGGTTTGTGACGCTGAGGGCAATGCGGAAAGCGGCGTGAACGGCGTTACGGAAATGAGAGAGTACTGCTACGGTGCTTCCGGCGGCTATGTGGTGCTTCGGCAGGGAGAGGAATGGGAGCTGCGGAACGTGCGGGGAGAAGAGGTCATCCGGAAAGGATACTTTGAAGAGATCCGTCCGGTTTATGACGGAAAATGCTGGGTGAAGAAGGACGGAAAGTGGGGAGTGATCCAGGTCGCCCCCTGACCGTAGGAACCGCGGGCGTTCCGAAAAGCGGGATGGAAAGAAAATTATTCCGTAAAAATATCTTCTAAAAACCATTTGACAAGCAGAGGGATTCCTGTTATATTTATAAAGTATGCCGCACAGCGAGGCAGAAAAGATCCGTCTGTCCGGACGGACGCCGCAGCTGGCGAGTAATGATAAACAGGAGGTGCCATATGTACGCGATTATTGCAACAGGCGGCAAGCAGTATAAGGTTGCCGAAGGCGACGTCATCAGAGTGGAGAAGCTGGGCGCCGCAGCCGGCGAAGCTTATACCTTTGATCAGGTTCTGGCCGTGGGCGGCGATGAGCTGACCGTGGGTTGCCCTACCGTGGCAGGTGCAAGCGTTTCTGCTACCGTTATGGAAGAAGGCAGAGGCAAGAAGGTTATCGTTTACAAGTATAAGAGAAAGACCGGCTATCATAAGAAAAACGGCCACAGACAGACTTATACCCAGGTTAAGATCGAAAAGATCAACGCTTAACCGTTTTTGTAAAAAACGATGATTACGGTAAACGTATTTGTAGACCCGGAGGGAGAGCATCGAGGCTTTCGGATATCCGGCCATGCCGGCTTCGGCGAGGCAGGTGAGGATATCGTCTGTGCGGCCGTATCGGTGCTGGCCCAGAACACGGTTAATGCCATTGAGGCGTTCACGGAGGATTCTTTTCAATGCTCTGTGGAAGACGGTTATCTGGAATGTTCCTTTTCCGGAAAAGTCAGCAAAGAAACGAAGCTGCTGTTGAATACTCTGCTGCTTGGACTTGAGAGTGTCAGAGATGACAGCATTCAAAAAGACCAGGATCCGTTTATCCGGATCGTGACTGAGGAGGTGTAAGGCAATGTTGAAGATGAACCTTCAGTTATTCGCTCATAAAAAGGGTGTGGGCTCTACCAAGAACGGAAGAGATTCCGAGGCCAAGAGACTGGGCGCCAAGAGAGCGGACGGGCAGTTTGTACTGGCAGGCAATATCCTTTACAGACAGCGCGGCACCAAGATCCATCCCGGTGTGAATGTGGGCCGCGGAGGAGACGACACATTATTTGCATTGGTGGATGGTGTGGTACGTTTCGAGAGAAAGGGCAGAGACAAGAAGCAGGTTTCTGTATACCCGAAGGC
>CATJIW010000350.1 GCA_949740745.1 uncultured Lachnospiraceae bacterium
CCCTCCAGGTTCTTGAAGAGGATGCAGTCCTTGATCTTCTCCTCGAATTTTTCGTCCCGGATGTAGCCGAACTTGATGAAGGGGCTCAAGTCGTCCCAGTATTTCTCGTAGTTTTCCTTCTCCACCTTGTACATGCCGGTCAGCTTGTCCGCCACCTTCTTGGTGATATAGTCGGAAATCTTCTTTACGAAGCCGTCGTTCTGCAGGGCGCTCCTGGAAACGTTTAAAGGCAGGTCAGGACAGTCGATGACGCCCTTTAAGAGCATCAGGAACTCCGGAATGACTTCCTTGATGTTGTCGGCCACGAAAACCTGATTGTTGTAGAGCTTGATGGTGCCCTCGATGCTCTCGTACTGGGAGGCGATCTTGGGGAAATACAGGATGCCCTTTAAATTGAAGGGATAATCCATGTTCAGGTGAATCCAGAACAGAGGCTCCTTGTAATCGTTGAACACGGTGCGGTAAAACTTCTTATATTCCTCGTCACTACATTCGTTGGGATGCTTGGTCCACAGAGGATGGATGTCATTTAAGGGAACGGGGCGCTTGTGGATCTTGGCGCGCTCTTTTCTGGGAGAGACCTCGACGACTTCCTTCTCGCCGTTTTCGTTCTCTTTTTCCTCTGTTTTGGCTTCCTCCACGATGCGCTCCACTACAACGTCCTTGTCGGTCACTTCGTCCAGGTCGACGGTTTCAAACTCCTGGGGAGCGTTTGCTTTCTCCAGATAAATGTTCACCGGCATGAAGGAGCAGTATTTGTTCAGGACTTCCCTGGCCTTGTACTCGTTGGAGAATTCCACGCTGTCCTCGTTCAGGTACAGGGTGATGACCGTGCCGAAGCCTTCCTTGTCGCCCTCCGCCATGGAAAATTCCTGGCCGCCTTCCGATTCCCAGTGGACGGCGGGAGCGTCTGCCTTGTAGGATTTGGTGTCAATGGTTACCCGGTCGGCTACCATGAAGGCCGAATAGAAGCCCAGTCCGAAATGGCCGATGATCTGGTCTTCGTTGGTCTTGTCCTTGTATTTCTCCAGGAAGTCCCTTGCGCCGGAGAATGCGATCTGGTTGATGTATTCGTCCAGCTCTTCAAAGGTCATGCCCAGGCCGTTATCCGTAAAGGAAATGGTCTTGTCGTCGGGATTTACCGTCACGGTGATTTTGAATTCCGTGTCTTCGGGAGTCTCAAATTCTCCCATCATGTCTAATTTCTTTAACTTGGTAATGGCATCGCAGCCATTGGAGATCAGCTCCCGGTAAAAAATGTCGTGGTCGCTGTACAGCCACTTCTTGATGATCGGAAATATGTTTTCGCTGTTAATGGATAAATTGCCCTGTTTTTCTGCCATATCTGGTCACGCCTTTCTCTTTTCTTTTTCTTTTCATTTTTTGTCCCGGCGGCGGGGGCCGGCAGTATCCGCCGTGCCTCCGGTTTAGTCCGGGCACTTCATAGAGTACATTGTAATACCGTATTTTATAAAAGTCAAGAGAAAATCAGCACTCATTTCGAATGAGTGCTAACAGTCCTATAATTCTTCCCAGATAATCTCCCTGGCTTTTAAGAAACGCTTTACCATGTCGTCCCAGGCCCGCTCCAGGGTTTTGTCCATGACGAAGGAGGTGAAGGAGACTCCGGTGGTACAGGCAAGGGCGCCGCGGTCGTAACGGACGTTTAAAAAGAGGCCGCCCACCTGTTCGGCGGAAAAAGAAAATCCGCCGTCCCCAAGGAGCTTTTCCGTGTTGGCCCTGGAGAGGACAAAGACGATATTAAACTGCTCCGGCAGCCGGCTGCCCCTTACGATCTGGAAGCAGAGCGGCTTTAAAAGGGACCAGCGGGCCAGGTCGCGCTGCTCCATGGATTCCCACTCGGCATCCGTAAAATAGTCTTTGTGAAGGGCGCCGTCTATGGATATGGAAATGCCGGTGGTGAAGGACGCACGGGCCACGAGGAAAGAATCAAAGGTATTTTGTAAAAAGAGCTTGGACGTGAAATCCTTTCGCTCAGGAATACTTAATGCGATCATGGGAACCTCCCCGGTTGCTCTTATGGACAGGCTGTTTGTGAAGATTGAAAATTCATTGAATATTCTGGTAATATTTCCGGGAAAAGCCCTTTGCGCCGTGGAAGCAAGACCAGTGAAAGCAGGAGGGATTCTTTCCCGAGTGACTTCTGCGGTTCTGGGCTTGCCAGAACGTCTGGCGCGGCAGGCTTTGGACGGACATACTGCCAGAATATTTCGATAATTTTGAGTTTTGCAAACGCCTGTATTCTTATGGATATAGTATAGAAGAAAAAGAATAAAAAGAAAAGGGAATCTTTTCTTAAACTTTTCCTATTTTTGTCTGGTCGGTTGACAATGCCTACGGTCAATCTTATAATAAACGGGACGACCGCCAATGGCAGGACGTAAAATAATGAAATGTAGA
>CATJIW010000351.1 GCA_949740745.1 uncultured Lachnospiraceae bacterium
GAAGCTCCTGGGATTTATCCCGGTAGTGGACCATAAAAAAATGTATGAGGAATCGGAACGGCTTTTGAAAGAGGTCCGTATGGAATACGACCCCAAGGCGAAATTAGGCTCCCTTTCTGTGTCTCAGATGCAGTCGGTAGAGATCGCAAAGGCCGTTTCCATGAATGCAAAGGTGGTTATTCTGGATGAGCCCACCTCGTCGCTTACCGCCAATGAGGTGGAAGCGCTGTTCCGTATCATCGACGACCTGCGGGACAAGGGCGTGTCCATTATCTATATTTCTCATAAAATGGACGAGATCCTCCGGATCTCCGACGATGTCTCCATTATGAGAGACGGACAGTATATCGGCACCTGGGAGGCGAAAGAGCTGACCACCGATATGATTATTACCAAGATGGTAGGACGGGAACTGACCAATCTCTATCCTCCCAAGCACAATGCGCCTGGCGAGGTGGTCCTTAAGGTCTCCGGCTTTACCAGCATCCATGATAAATCCTTTAAGGACTGCGGATTCGAGCTGAGGAAGGGCGAGATCCTCGGCATCGGCGGTCTGGTGGGCGCTCAGAGGACGGAGCTGGTGGAAGCCATCTTCGGCGTCCGGGGAATTGTGGACGGAGAAGTGGAATATAAAGGGCAGAAGTTAAAGATCAAACGGCCCAAGGATGCCATTGACAACGGTATCGCGCTTCTTACGGAGGACCGGAGAGGCTCCGGCATTTTCGGCGTGCTTTCGATTTCTGATAATGTCGCCGTCTCCTCCCTCAATAAATATTTGAGCTTCGGAGTCATGATCAATAATAAAAAGGTCGAAGAGCTGGTGGACGAGAACGTCGCCAAGCTGAGTATCAAGACTCCCAGCAACAAGACGCAGATCCAGTCGCTTTCCGGCGGCAACCAGCAGAAGGTTATTATTTCCAGATGGCTGGCCAACGACCCGGACGTGCTGATCCTGGATGAACCGACCAGAGGAATTGACGTAGGCGCCAAGTATGAGATTTATACCATCATGGCGGAGCTGGCGGCCCAGGGAAAGAGCATTATCATGATTTCTTCCGAGATGGCAGAGCTGATCGGCATGTCTGACCGGATCGTCGTCATGTGCAACGGCCATGTGACCGGCGAGCTGGCGAAGGAAGACGCCACTCAGGAGAACATTATGAGCCTGGCGACCAAGTTCAATTAGAGGAGGAGAAGCAGATGAATAAGAAATCAGGCAAAGATATTAAAAATTTTCTGCAGAATAACAGCATTATTATTCTGCTTGTGGTTCTGGTTATTGTCGTAGCAATTCTCAAAGACAATTTCTTTGGAAAGAGCAACATTACCAACACGGCATCCAACGTGGCAGTCCGTATGTTCATCGCCCTCGGCGTCAGCGGCTGTCTGATCACGAAGGGGACGGACCTTTCCGCAGGCCGTCTGGTGGGCCTTTCTGCCTGCCTTTCCGGCATCCTTCTGCAGACCACCGATGCGGCCAGTAAATTTTATCCCGATCTGGGAGACATGAACATTTTCCTGGTGCTGTTCATCGTGGTTGCCATTACGGCAGTGTTCGGCCTGATCAACGGCCTTGTAATTGCAATTTTAAAGGTTCCGCCCTTTATCGCTACCCTCGGCATGCAGCAGCTGGTATACGGCATCTGCCTGATCTATACCAAGGCGACCCCCCTCGGCGGCTTCCGGGAGGATTATACCAACATCGCAAAGGGAAAGATCCTTGCCGGATGGCTCCCTTATCTGGTGATGATCGCTTTGGCCGTGGGCTTCCTGATGTGGTTCCTTTACAACAAGACGAGACACGGCAAATACATGTACGCCATCGGCGGCAATGAAGTGGCCGCAGAGGTTTCCGGCGTCAACGTGACCAAGACGAAGATCCTGATCTACGTGCTGGCGGCAGTCCTTTATGCCTGCGCAGGCTTCCTTCTGGCGGCAAAGACCGGCGGCGCAACCGTCAACGCCGGACAGGGTTATGAGCTGGAGGCCATTGCCGCATGTACCATCGGCGGCGTATCCACCAACGGCGGTATCGGCCGTATCTCCGGCATTTTCGTCGGCGTGCTGGTGTTCGAGCTTCTTAAGGTCTGCCTGCAGTTCCTTGGCGTGCCTTCGGATTATACTTATGTGGTACAGGGCCTTGTCATCATCGTGGCCGTTGCCCTGGATATCAGAAAATATCTCAGCAAGAAATAATAGCGCTGATCCATATTTGCCAGCCATGCAGTACCCATAATACAGGAGAGTCCCCGCAGAAATGCGGGGGCTTTTCATATGCATATGGTGCGCCTGACGGCGCACGATTCAGAAATGCGCTGCCTCCCGGCTTGTAAAATCAGGAGGTTTATGGTAGTATGGAGATACGAAAACAGAAGGGAAAGCAGGTGGGAAGATTGACAGTGACGGAACAGATAGAC
>CATJIW010000352.1 GCA_949740745.1 uncultured Lachnospiraceae bacterium
CGTGGCCACCTTTGCTTCCAATGTGGACCGGGTCCAGCAGATCATAAATTCTTCCTATAAATATGGAAGGAAGGTGGTTGTGGAAGGCCGCAGCATGGTGAACATCATCGGCATTGCCACGGAGCTGGGCTATATCCGGATTCCGGAGGGGACGCTGGTGGACATTGCCCATCTGGGAAATTACCCGCCGGAGAAGACTGTGCTTATCACTACGGGAAGCCAGGGAGAGTCCATGGCGGCCCTGTCCCGGATGGCGGCGGATATTCATAAGAAGGTTTCCATCAGCGCCAACGATGCGATTATTTTCAGCTCCACGCCCATTCCGGGCAACGAAAAGGCCGTGGCTCAGGTGATCAACGAGCTTTCGGCCAAGGGAGCCAAGGTGATCTTTCAGGACACCCATGTATCGGGACATGCCTGCAAGGAGGATTTGAAGCTGATCTATTCTCTGGTGAAGCCCAAATTCGCCCTTCCGGTCCATGGGGAATACCGCCATCTGATGGCTCAGGCGGAGATCGCCCACGAGATGGGGGTGGACCGGGACAATATTTTCATCATGCGTTCCGGCAATGTGATGGAGCTTTCGGAGGACGGCGCCCATGTGACGGGGAACGTGACGGCGGGGCCGGTCCTGGTGGACGGGCTTGGCGTCGGCGACGTGGGGAACATCGTTCTCAGAGACCGGCAGAACCTGGCCCAGAACGGTATCATCATTGTGGTCCTGACCCTGGACCGCCACAACAACCAGCTTATGGCGGGGCCGGACATTGTCTCCAGAGGCTTTGTCTACGTGAGGGAGTCAGAGAACCTGATGGAGGAGGCCCATTCGGTGGTGGAGGACGCAGTCTGGAAATGCCTGGACAAGCGGGTCAACGACTGGGGCAAGATCAAGGCGGTTATCCGGGACAGCCTGAGTGACTATATCTGGAAAAAGATGAAGCGGAATCCCATGATCCTGCCGATCATCATGGAGATCTGAGCATGGGTACGCGCATTTTCCGGACGGTCGTCAACGTGGTCGTGCTTGCGGCTCTTGCGTCCTGCCTGTTTTTGCTGGCAGCCAGGGCTTACGGCTTCGGAAAGGCGGTTTTTGACGAACGGGAGGGAACGGCGAAAAGCCCCCGCACGGTGCGTTTTGTGCTGAAGGAGGGCAATACCGTCAGCCAGGTGGCCGATATTCTGGAGGAAGAGGGCTTTATCGACAGCAGTCTGGTGTTCATCGTGCAGAAATACTTCTACGACAGCGAGCTGGTGCCGGGAGAGTACCGGCTGAACACCAATATGACGGGGAAAATGATCCTTGACATCCTGTCGGGGGCTGCCGTGGAAACGGAGGAGGATTCGTGATGGACGGGGAACGGCTGTCCGTGTATCTGCGTTCTCTGGAACAGGAGGAGGACGGGCTTCTTTCGGAGATTGCAAAGGAGGCGGCCGCCTCCTTTGTTCCCATTATCAAGAAGGAAACGGGAAGCTTTTTAAGGACGCTGATTGCGATGAAGCGTCCCAGGCGGATTCTGGAGGTGGGGACCGCCACCGGTTATTCTGCGCTTCTAATGAGCAGCGTCATGCCGGAGGGGTGCACCATCACCACCATTGAAAAGTATGAAAAGCGGATCCCCGTCGCCAGAGAGCATTTCAGGCGGGCGGGGAAGGAGTCGGTGATCACCCTGCTTCCGGGAGACGCTGCGGAGCTTTTGGATACGCTGCCGCCTTTCTTTGATTTTGTTTTTATGGATGCGGCCAAGGGACAGTATCTTTCTTTTCTTCCCAGGGTACTCCGCCTTCTTTCTTCAGGCGGCGTGTTAGTCTCCGATAATGTGCTCCAGGGCGGGGACCTTCTGGAGTCCCGGTTTGCGGTGGCCAGGAGGAACCGGACCATCCATGCCAGAATGCGGGAATATCTTTATGTGCTGAAGCACACGGAGGGACTTCAGACGGCGGTGGTGCCGGTGGGGGACGGAGTCACCGTCAGCGTGAAGACGGAAGAAACAGACGGGGAACCGGGCGCCGGAAATGAGAGGGGTTCGGGAAGGCAGGTGTGACTTATGAATGAGAGAGAGCGCTGCAGAAGGCCGGAGCTTCTGGCGCCGGCGGGAAGCCCGGAGGTCCTTCGGACGGCCCTTCGCTACGGGGCCGACGCCGTGTACGTCGGCGGGGAAGCCTTCGGGCTTCGGGCAAAGGCGAAGAATTTTTCCATGGAGGAGCTGGCGGAGGGAATCCGTTTTGCCCATGCAAACGGGAAACGGGTCTATGTGACGGCCAACATCCTGGCCCACAACGAGGATCTTCCGGGGGCGCGGAGATATTTTGAGGAGCTTCGGGAAATGAGGCCGGACGCCCTGATCATTTCGGATCCGGGGATTTTC
>CATJIW010000353.1 GCA_949740745.1 uncultured Lachnospiraceae bacterium
CGGCAGTTTCCGGGCCGGCAGCCCTTTCGGAAGGAGGTGCGGCCGGCCGGAACGGGGATGTTTCGGAGGAGGAGATCGTAAAGGCTCCCCTGGTAGGGACCTTCTATGCGGCGCCTTCGGAGGATGCGGAGCCTTTTGTGAAAACGGGCGATGCGGTGAAGAAGGGGCAGGTCCTTGGCATTATTGAAGCCATGAAGCTGATGAATGAGATCGAGAGTGAATGTGACGGCGTGGTTGAGGCCGTGCTTATTTCCAATGAGCAGGTGGGGGGATACGGGCAGCCTTTGTTCCGCATCCGCCGGAAAGGATAGAGATTATGTTGGGAGTCAAGGAGATTGAGGCGATCATCCCTCACCGCCACCCGTTTCTTCTGGTGGACTGTATTGAAGAGCTGGAGCCGGGCGTCCGGGCGGTGGGATATAAATGCGTGACCTTCCGGGAGGATTTTTTCCGGGGGCATTTTCCGGAGGAGCCGGTTATGCCGGGAGTACTGATTGTGGAGGCTCTGGCCCAGGTAGGGGCCGTTGCAGTGCTGAGCCTTCCGGAAAATAAAGGGAAAACGGCTTATTTCGGCGCCATTAACAATGCCAGGTTCCGGAGGAAGGTGGTGCCCGGCGACAGGCTCCGGCTGGAGTGTGAGATCGTGAAGAGCAAGGGTCCGGTGGGCGTGGGAAAAGCCACGGCTGTGGTGGACGGCGAAGAGGCGGTGACGGCGGAGCTCACTTTTGTGACCAACTGATGGGAGGCGCGGCATGTTTAACAAGGTTTTGATCGCCAACCGGGGTGAGATCGCAGTTCGGGTGATCCGTGCCTGCCGGGAATTGGGGATCGGGACGGTAGCCGTTTATTCGGAGGCGGACAGCGAGGCGCTCCATACGCTTCTGGCGGACGAGGCGATCTGCATCGGGCCGGCGAAATCCCAGGACAGTTATCTGAATATGGAGCGGATCCTGTCGGCGGCGGTGGCCATGGGGGCGGATGCGATTCATCCGGGGTTTGGCTTTCTTTCGGAAAATGCCCGGTTTGCGGAGCTCTGCGGCCTCTGCGGCATGAAATTCATCGGGCCGGACAGCCGTGTCATTGCGAAGATGGGAGACAAGGCGGAGGCCAGGAATACCATGATAAGGGCCGGGGTGCCTGTGGTTCCCGGCGGAAAGGAGCCGGTGCGGACTCTGGAAGAGGCCAGGGCGTCGGCAGAGGAGGTCGGTTATCCGGTCATGATCAAGGCGGCCCTTGGCGGAGGCGGCAAGGGCATGCGGACGGTCTGGAAGCCGGAGGAGCTGGAAGCGGGCTTTCTGAACGCCCAGAGGGAAGCGGTCAAGGGTTTTTCGGACGATACCATGTATCTGGAACGGTATGTGGAAAATCCCAGGCATATTGAGTTTCAGATTTTGGCGGATGAGCACGGAAACGTGATCCATCTGGGAGAGCGGGACTGTTCGGTCCAGCGGACCCACCAGAAGCTGATCGAGGAGGCTCCGTCGGCGGCCATTCCGGAGGCGCTCCGCAGGGAAATGGGAGAGACGGCGGTGCGGGCGGCGAAGGCCGCCGGATATACCAATGCCGGAACTGTTGAATTTCTTCTGGACAGGGAAAACAGGTATTATTTTATCGAGATGAATACAAGGATTCAGGTGGAGCATCCGGTGACGGAGGCGGTGACGGGGATTGACCTGGTAAAGGCCCAGATCCATATTGCGGCGGGGGAGGTCCTGGAGCTTTCTCAGGAGGAGGTGCGGATTTCGGGCCATGCCATCGAGTGCAGGATCAATGCGAGGATGGCCGGGAAGCTGACCAATCTCCTGGTGCCCGGCGGCATGGGGATCCGGGTGGATTCAGCCATGTATAACGGATGTGCGGTTCCGCCTTATTATGACGCCATGCTCTTAAAGCTTATTGTCCATGGAGAGGACAGGGCAGAGGCCCTGAAAAAGATCCAGTGTGCTCTGGGTGAGCTGGTTATCGAAGGGGTGGAGACGAATCTGGAGGAACAGTATGAGATCTTCACCCATCCGGTCTATGAGGCCGGAGCCGTGGATACGGGATTTATGGAGCGATGTTTCTAGCATTTGTTTGTGTGGGAAACAGGCAGTTTGCGAAACACGAAATTGTGGGAACATTCTGGCAATATGTCCGTTCAAAGCCTGCTGCGCCAGGCGTTCCGGCAAGCTCAGAATCGCAGAAGTCACTCGGGAAAGAGTCCCTCCTGCCTTCTCTGGTCTTGCTTCCACGGCGCAGAGGGCTTTTCCCGGAAATATTTCCAGAATATTCAAGCAATATGCCAGGTAGGATTCTGACTATTGTTTTCAAGAAAAGTCCTTTGTACTATGGGAATGATATCATGGAAATGAAATCATGGAAAACGGAAGGGTCCATGCCCGGCTGTTTTCTGTGTTTATGGGCTCATTGGAATACTTGATGCAGCAGGTTTTGGATGGAATATTTGTCAGAATCTGTTTTACAATTTCAGATTACGCAGCTTTCTGGTAAATCTAACTGAGAAAGGATCAGGCGGGCATGAGACGATTGTTCAAGAAGACTCCTTCTAATTCTTACATTAAAATAGAGACAAAAGGGACAAAAACACAGCCGGAGGTGCCTCAGGGAATGTGGCGCAAATGCAATAAATGCAACGCGCCGATCTTTTCGGAGGATGTGAAGGAGGGGCATTATATCTGCCCTAAATGCGGCGGATATTTCCGGATCCATGCCAGGAGGCGGATCGAAATGCTGGCGGATGAGGGAAGCTTTGAGGAATGGGATGAGGGGCTTCCTGTCTCCAATCCTCTGGGGCTTTCCGGCTATCCGAAGAAGCTTTCGGAGCTTCGGGAGAAAACGGGCCTTGACGAGGCGGTGATCACCGGAAAAATGTCCATGGGAGACCATGAGACGGCGGTCGGCGTCATGGACGGCCGGTTTATCATGGGAAGCATGGGACGAAACGTGGGAGAGAAGATCGCCAGGGCGGCGGAGCGGGCCACGGCCCTTGGCCTTCCTCTGATCCTGTTCTGCTGTTCGGGAGGGGCCAGGATGCAGGAGGGGATCGTCTCTCTCATGCAGATGGCGAAGACGGCGGCGGCCCTGAAACGTCACAGCGACGCAGGACTTCTTTTTATTTCCGTACTGACGGACCCTACCACCGGCGGGGTGACGGCCAGCTTTGCCCTGCTGGGGGACGTGATCCTGGCGGAGCCGGGGGCCCTGATCGGTTTTGCCGGGCCCAGGGTTATCGAGCAGACCATCGGGCAGAAGCTTCCGGAGGGGTTTCAGCGTGCGGAGTTCCTGGTGGAGCATGGGTTTGTGGATGCCATTCTTCCCAGGGAGGAATCCAGAGAAACCTTGACCCGGCTGCTGGCGCTTCATGAAAAGACGGACAGACAGGCAGGGAAGGAAGCGGGACACAGGCCGGAAGAGGGGCAGAAGCCTGCAGAACCGGAAGGGAGCGGACAGGAGGAAGCCATTTCGGCCTGGGAACGGGTCAGGCGTTCCAGGAAGCAGGGAAGGCTTACCGGGCTTGATTATATTCAGGGGATTTTTACGGATTTCATGGAGCTCCACGGTGACCGGGCCTATGGGGATGACCGGGCCGTCGTGGGCGGGACCGCTTATTTTCACGGCCGGCCTGTGACTGTCATCGCCCAGCAAAAGGGGCGCAATACCAAAGAAAATATCGAGAGGAATTTTTCCATGCCGTCCCCGGAGGGCTACCGGAAGGCGCTCCGTCTGATGAAGCAGGCGGAAAAGTTCGGAAGGCCGGTGTTTTGCTTCGTGGATACGCCGGGAGCCTTCTGCGGAATGGAGGCCGAGGAACGGGGACAGGGGGAAGCCATTGCGAGAAACCTGTTTGAGCTTTCTGCTCTGCGGGTTCCGGTGCTTTCCGTAGTTATCGGAGAGGGCGGAAGCGGCGGGGCGCTGGCGCTTGCGGTGGCCGACGAGGTGTGGATGATGGAAAATGCGGTTTATTCGGTGCTTTCGCCGGAGGGCTTTGCGTCCATTCTCTGGAAGGACAGCAAGCGGGCGGACGAGGCAGCCGAGGTTATGCGGATCACGGCGGGGGATTTGAAAGCCCTGGGGATCGTGGAACGGGTGATTCCGGAGTCTGTGCCTGCGGGGAAGAAAAATGCCGAAGAGATCTGCGGGTTCCTTGCGGAGGGGTTTGAGGATTTTCTGACCCGGTACGGGGCTTTAAGCGGAGAAGAACTGGCGGCCCGCAGGTATGAGAGATTTCGGAACATGTAAAGGAACTGAAGTGCCGGCAGAAGTTTTATGAGCGGGATCGGGAGGCAGGACAGCGAAACGGCGGCAAGAAGAGACGGCTCGGAAAGGGGCAGCATCATGAGGAGAAAGCCACTGATAATCGGAGAACTGAGGGCAGAGCGTCCGCTGATCCAGGGCGGAATGGGCGTGGGGATCAGCTTGTCCCGCCTGGCGGGAGCCGTGGCGGGAGAGGGCGGGATCGGAATGATTTCCACGGCCCAGATCGGATTCCGGGAACCGGAATTTGAGCGGGAGCCCATAGAAACGAATCTCCGGTGCATCGGGAAGGAGCTTGAAAAAGCCCGGAAAATCGCACCGAAAGGAATTATTGGCTGTAATATCATGGTGGCCACCAGGCGTTATGAGGATTATGTGCGGGCGGCGGCAAAGGCCGGAGCGGATCTGATCGCATCGGGAGCGGGCCTTCCGGCAAAGCTTCCGGAGCTTACAAGGGGCTTTCGGACGAAGCTTGCGCCCATTGTTTCCTCGGTCAAGGCGGCGGCGGTGATCTGTAAGCTCTGGGACCGTCATTATCAGAAGGCTCCCGACCTGGTGATCGTCGAGGGACCGGAGGCCGGAGGCCACCTGGGCTTTGAGGAGGAGACCCTGTCCCGGCTGGAAACGCTGGATTACGGGAAGGAGATCCGGGGAATCATGGCCCAGGTGCGCCTGTATGAGGAAAAGTACGGGAAACGGATTCCCGTGGTGGCTGGCGGCGGTATCTATACCAGAAAGGACGCGGATCGCTATCTGGAGGAACTGGGCGTGGACGGCATCCAGGTGGCGACCCGTTTTGTGACAACGGAGGAGTGCGATGCGCCCATGGCCTACAAGCAGGCGTATCTGGATGCACAGAAGGAGGATATCGTGATCACGAAAAGCCCGGTGGGGATGCCTGGCCGGGCCATCAGGAACCGTTTTCTGGAGGAAATGAAAAAAGCGAGAAGGCCGGTGGAAAAATGTTTCCAGTGCCTGGAAAAGTGCAATCCGAAGGAAACGCCCTACTGCATTACGGAGGCTCTTGTCAATGCGGCGAGGGGAAAAATCCAGGATGCCCTGCTTTTCTGCGGGGCAAAGGCGTATCTGGCCGACCGGATCGAGACGGTCCATGAGGTGATGGCGGACTTGGCCTGATAAGGGAGCGGAATGATTTCCGCTCTTTTTTCATAATCTGAAACGAGAGCATTACGCGGGGTTTCGGAATGTTAAATTATCTGTGGGGAATCATGATCCTTGTGGGGGTTTTCTGGGGAATCCTTTCCGGGAGGCCGGCAGAGCTGACGGACGGGATCTTAACGGGAGCGAAGGATGCCGTTTCTTTGTGCATTACTATGGCAGGTGTCATGGCCTTTTGGTGCGGGATCATGGAGGTGGCGAAGGAGGCCGGGATCATCCGGGGTCTGACCCGTCTTCTGCGGCCCTTTGTCCGGTTTTTGTTTCCGGGGATACCGGAGGGGCATAAGGCGGCGGACGAGATTTCGACGAACATTGCGGCCAACGTGCTGGGACTTGGCTGGGCGGCCACTCCGGCGGGCTTAAAAGCCATGGAGAGCCTGGAAGAGCTGGAGGAGGAAAAGCGAAAGGAGGAAGAAAAAAGAATAAAAGAAAGAAGCGGCCGGACGGAAATAAAAAGGCCTTCCGTTCCACGGGGGACGGCCAGCAATGAGATGTGTACGTTC
>CATJIW010000354.1 GCA_949740745.1 uncultured Lachnospiraceae bacterium
ACGAACTTCATATCATGGTCGATCAGAATGACCGTCTTCTTAAGCTCCTTGATCCTCCGGATGATCTGCAGAAGCTCGTCCGTCTCCTGCTCGTTCATGCCTGCCGCCGGCTCGTCCAGCAGAAGGATCTCGGCCCCCGTGGCCAGGGCCCGGGCGATCTCCAGCCTTCTTTGATGGCCGTAGGACAGGGAGCTGGCCAGCTCATAGCGGACGTCATAAAGATCCACCAGCTTCAGAAGCTCCATGGCCCGCTCCTCACATTCCTTTTCCTCCCGGCGCTTCCTGGGCAGATGGAACACAATGTCGCACATGTTGGTCTTCGTCTGCGCATGCATTCCGATGACCACGTTGTCAAAGGCCGTCATCCGGGAAAACAACCGGATATTCTGAAAGGTCCTGGCCAGACCCTTCCTGGAAATCAGATAAGGCTCCATCCCCGTGATCGGCTCCTCCTGATAGAGCACCTGCCCCTCCGTGGGGCGGTAAATTCCGGTAATAATATTGAACATGGTGGTCTTTCCGGAACCGTTGGGGCCGATGATCCCCACGATCTCTCCCTTGTTCACATGCATGTTTACATTGTTCAGGGCCGTCAGGCCGCCGAATTTCTGCGTCACGTTCTCTATTTTCAGCAACCGTTCCATTATTCTCCCCCGTTCTCCTTCTGTACAGACGCCTGCTGCCGGATATATTTAAAATTCACGGACCCAAGCAGTCCGTCCGGCTTGACTAACATCAGTATGATGATCAGGATCCCGTAGATCAGATTCCGATACTCCGCCAGGAAACGGATCATCTCCGGCAGGATCGTCAGCACAGAAGCCCCGATGATCGTGCCAAGCAGATTTCCCAGTCCGCCGAAGATCGCCATGATCAGAATATTCAGAGAGGCCGAGACCGTAAAGACCCCCGGATCTATGTAGGTCATGTACTGGGCGTAGAATGCGCCGGCCAGCCCCATGATCATGGCTGAAAGAACGAAAACAATGGTCTTATACTTGAATACATGGATCCCCATGGCCCGCGCCGCCAGCTCATCCTCCCGGATCGCCATGATCGCATTGCCCGCCTTGGAATTAATAATGGACCAGATCAGGACCAGGGTCAGGATCAGAAGGACCAGCATCAGGTAATAAATAGAACGGCGTGAGGACAGGCGGATCCCGAAAAACACCGGCGCAGAAATGCCGGAAATCCCCAGCGCCCCCCGGGTCAGCCCTTCCCAGTTGATCTCCACCAGGCGGACGATCTCGCAGAACCCCAGAGTCAGGATCGTCATATAGTACCCCTGCAGCTTCAGCGCCGCCAGCGACAAAAGAAGGCCGAAAAATCCGCTTAAGAGAATTGCGGCCAGATAACAGGGAAGCGTCTCCCAATGATAATTTTTCACCAGGATCGCCGCCGTATAAGCGCCGATTCCCATAAAGGCGATATGCCCGATGGTCATGACGCCAAGATAGCCCGTGAGCAGATTCAGGCTAAAAGCCATCATAACATAAAGCATACACACCGTCAACATACGCATCCCGTAGTTGGAGGTCATAAAAAAAGGAAGCACTGCCAGCAGCCCGAAAAACAGGATCGTAAACCATTTCAGGTTTTTTGCAAAAAACACTTTTACTATTTTCATATGCAGACACCTCAGACTTTCGTAACTTTTTCCTTGCCGAACAGGCCGTTCGGCAGAAACAGGATCACTATGATCAGTACCGCAAAGGCGA
>CATJIW010000355.1 GCA_949740745.1 uncultured Lachnospiraceae bacterium
CGATACATACGGGGGCGGCCCCGAAAGGACAGGGACCGGGTCGGCGGTCCGGGGAGATATACATTATGAAAAAAAAGATCGTGAAAATGCTTTCAATGCTTATGATAAGCGTAATGGCGCTGGCGGGGGCCGGCATGGGGGCGCAGGCTACGGGAGGGACCGGGGATGCCACCCTTGCCTCTCTGGAGGTGTCGCCGGGTACCCTGTCACCGGAGTTTTCCTCCGACTGTTATGAGTACAGCGTGGAGGTGGGGGAGGATTGTGACAAGCTTCTGGTGAATGCGCAGACCACCGACGGCGGCGCAAAGGCCGTGATCGCAGGGAATTCCGGCCTGAAGGCGGGACTTAATTCGGTGATTATCAATGTGACGGCGGCAGACGGAGTGACGACTGCCAGATATACGATCCAGGTGGCCCGAGGAGGAATTCCGGCTGACATTTCCGAAACTCAGGGAAGCCAGTCTCAGGCTTCCGGAGGCCAGATAGGAGGCGGAATTGCGAGCAGTCCTTTAATTTCGGGGAACCTGCCGGGAGCGGGGGCGGAGAGCCCTGCCGGAGAGACCGGGGAGGGCGGATCCGGAAACTCGGAGGACGGAGAAGCTCCGGATGCCGCAGAATCTTCGGAGGGCGGGGAGAATCCGGAAACCGGGGCGGGACTGGAAGACGGAGCGGTTCCCGCAAGTGGAGAAATTCCGGAAACCGGGGGAGCGGCAGGTACGGTTGCTTCGGCGGGAAGGACCTATCCTCTGTCTGTGCCGGATGAAGCGATGGTTCCGGCCGGCTTTCAGGCGGTGGAGATTTCGATTGCAGGACAGACAGTTCCGGCATGGCAGTTCCCTTCCAATTATGAGATTACGGGCCAGTACCTGATTTACGGGACAAATCAGGAAGGAAAGACCTCCTTTTATATTTATGATGAAGGGGAAGGGACCGTCATTACGGCCGCAGAAGGGATGCTGGCCGTCGGACAGGAGGGGAAGATTTCTCAGAACCAGCTCCGCAATGCCCAGGAGGCTTATCAGAAATCTCTCAGGAGCCGGATGCTGGTGATCGTCGGCCTTGCCGTGACCTGTTTTATTCTGCTGATTGCGCTTACGGCTTCGCTGACGAGGAAAAAGCGCTGTGAGAACGAAGGGGTGGATTCCCGTTATGAGAGGCCTTTTCCGGACGATGACGAGGATGATGATTATTATGGGGAGCCCGACGAAGACCTTTATGACGACGACTTCTACGATGACGATGGGGCGGACGAGGTCCCTTATGGGGATTACGGGGCCGGCAGCGGCTCGCCTGCAGACGGCGTCGAGGACGGCGGAACCGCTTATGGGGACGAGGCCGGCGAGGATGTCATGGAACGGGCGCCGGAAGAGGCGCAGAAAAAAAAACTTCTGACGGAGGCAGAACCGGAAGCTGAGGCAGGCCTGCCGGAAGAAGAGGAGGACCAGGATCAGGAAGAATGGGATACGGCCCCCCTTCCGAATCTGGAGGACACGGGAAGGCTGGAACCGGTGCGGCCGGTCTGGCCGGCGGAAGGAGCTTCCGGAGAAGGGGAGCGGACGGCTGATCCGGAAGAAAAGGATCCGGAGGATTTTGATCTGGAAAACATAGACCTGGTCGATTTTGATCTGGAGATGTCGGATCCGGAAGGCCCGGCTTTAGAGGAGCCCGGTCCGGAAGCAGCGGAGGAATATCCGGAGGAACTGGAAATGGAAGCGGAGTATCCGGCTGATCCGGAAGCGGCGGAGGAATATCTGCAGGATCCGGAAATGACAGAGGAATCTCCGGCTGATCCAGAAGCAGTGAAGGAATACCTGCAGGATCTGGAAATGGAAGAGGAATCTCTGGCTGATCTGGAAGCGGAGGAAGAATATCCGGAGGATTTGGAAATGGAAGAGGAAACTCCGGCTGATCCGGAAGCGGAGGAAGAATATCCGGAGGATCTGGAAGTGGAAGAGGAAACTCCGGCTGATCCGGAAGCAGTGAAGGAATACCGGGAGGAGACGGAGGTAAGGCAGGAGTCTCCGGAAGAGCCGGATCTGGAGGATTTGGACCTGGAAGAAGCCGGTTTTGAAGAGATTACACTGGAGGAGATCGGGCTGGAAGAGATCCGGGCCGAGGAAGCAAAAGAGTTCCGGCCAAGTTCCGGGGAACCGCGTCCGGAGGAGGAAGCGGAGAAGGAGGCTGCTGCGGAGAAGGTATTCCAGGAGATCCCGGAAGAAAATGAAGAAGAGCCGTATGTCCTGCCGGAGGAAGACGAGGACGAGGATCTGGACGCAGAGTTTGATCTTCTGGATGCGCTGCTTTCCGATTCGGTACGGAGCGGCAGGCCGGACGGGGCAAACAGCATTGTGAACCGGGCGGCGGAGAAGGCGGGCCGGGCCGGGAGAAAGCAGGAGAAGAAACC
>CATJIW010000356.1 GCA_949740745.1 uncultured Lachnospiraceae bacterium
ACCCAGTACAGCAATGCAATCAGCGCCGCCGCGAAAATCAGCCCCACAAGCATGGACATCCAGTTCTGCCCCAGCCCGGTCAGCTCCACAAGCTGTTTAAAAATCGTGGGCGTCTTCAAAAGCGGGGTGTTGGAACGCCCCATAATGCGCAGATTAATGGAGTACAATCCGATCTGAGTCAGGATTCCGGCCAGGATCGCCGGAATCTCACACCGGGTATGCAGGATCCCCGTCACAAATCCCGCCGCCATACCCGCAAGGACCGCTGCCGCAAGGGACAGCCAGGGATTTAATCCCGCCGTAATCAATGCAGCGCAGGTACAGCCCCCAAGGGCGAAGCTTCCGTCCACGGTCAGATCCGCCACGTCCAGTATCCGGTAAGTCAGGTAAATGCCAAGCGCCATGATTCCCCAAAGGATTCCCTGGCTTACGGCGCCTTGAATCGCCAATATAATCCCCATACGGTTAATTTCCTCCTGCCGTTATGTCAATCCTCCGTTATTCCGCCAGATCCTTGGCCCGGTCCATGACGCCGTCCAGGCTCACGCCCAGGTCAGCCGCCGCCGAAGAGTTCACGGCCAGACTGCAGTCCTCTGCGCTGATGTACTGTACCGGCATGGTGCTCACGTCTGTCCCGTTCTCCAGAATGTCCACCGCCATATTCCCGGCCAGCTTGCCAAGGGCAAAATAATCCAGGCCGTAAGTGGCCAGACCGCCGTTCTTCACCATGTTTTCCTCGCCCACGATGCAGGGAAGGCCGTTGGCATTGGTGATCATGGTCACCGTCGCCATGGACTCCGCCAGAAGATTATCCGTGGGAATGTAAACCGCATCCACCTTGCCGATCATGGACTCCGCCACCGACTGGATCATGCTGGAATCCGATACGGTAAACTCTTCAACCTCCAGATTCTTGGCCTTGCAGACCTCTTTCGCAAGATTTGCCTGGAGAATGGAATTATCCTCGGAAGAACAATACATGATACCGACCTTCTTTGCGTCCGGAAGAAGCTCCTGCAGCAAGGAAATCTGCTCCTCCACCGGGTTCATGTCGGAAGAACCGGACACGTTGGTGCCGGGAGCATCATTGCTGTCTACCAGCCCGGCCTCCGCAAAATCCGTAACGGCCGTCGCAAGAATCGGAATCTCCGTGGTCTTTCCCGCCACCGCCTGGGCCGCCGGGGTCGCAATCGCAAGAATCAGGTCATTTTTGTCGTTTACCAGCTTGTTTGCAATGGTCTCGCAGTTGGAAACGTCGCCCTGGGCGTTGTTATAATCCAGCTCCAGGTTCTTGCCCTCCTCGTAGCCGGCCTCCCTGAGGGCCTCCACGAACCCCTCATAGCCTGCGTCCAGGGCATCATGCTCCACCAGCTGGATTACGCCGATCCTCACGGTCTCTCCTCCCGCCGCTTCCCCTTTGGTCTCCGGCGCATCCGTTTCTCCGCCTGCCGTCTCCTCCGCCGTCGTCCCGGCCGTTTCCGCTGCCGCCGTCGTCCCGGCTCCCTCCGTCGTTTCCTTCCCGTCTGCGCCTCCGCAGGCCGCAAAGAGATTTACGGCCAGAAGAGCCGCCGTCATAAGTGCTGCCGCTTTCTTTTTCATAATATACTGCTTCCTCTCTTTTTAATTTTCAGGCTTAATAAAACGCCGCTTAACAGCATACTACAAAAAACGGGGAAAGTCAATACATTAAAGTGTTGTAATTCAACGTGCTAAAGTGCCTGAGCGGGACGATGGGTGCCTATATATACGCACCGCTTCAGATCTTTGCTCATATTGGCTATTTTACAATCACATTCTCAAGCCATTTTTCCATCGTATCTTTCGCAGTCCCGGCTTCAAAACGCTTGCCTTCCAGCCAGTTCACAGAATCCGAACACAGCCCATGCAGATTGTCGGCACTGGAGCCAATCCCGCTGCTATGGGAAGTGCAGAAGGGAATGATCGTCTTTCCTGAAAAATCATAGCTTTCCAAAAAGGTGCTGATAATTCTCGGCGCCTGCCCATGCCAGATCGGATAGCCAAGAATAATCGTATCGTATTCCTCCATATTCTCTACATTGCCGGCGATTGCGGGACGTGCAGAAGGATCGTTTTGCTCCTGATCCGCCCGTCCATTCGTATAATAAGCCAGATCCGCTTCCGTATAAGGGACCTCCGGCACAATCTCATAAATATCAGCATCTAAAATTTCCGCCGCATATTCTGCCAGCACCTCCGTTGTTCCGGTAGCGGAAAAATACACCGCCAAGGTTTTCTGCTCCATATTTGTCTCCTGTTCCTGCTCTGAAACAGACTCGGACGGCTCCCGACTTTCCGTTTCAGAGCTTTCTTTGTTATGATCTAT
>CATJIW010000357.1 GCA_949740745.1 uncultured Lachnospiraceae bacterium
CCTGCAGACGTTGGGAGAAAGTCTGCAGGGGAAGGCCGCCGGGGCTTTTGAACAGCCTCAGGGGAGGCTCACAGCGTGCATAATTTATGGAGCCGCTCAATCTTCCGGTCGGTGAGCTCCTGGAGGGCATCGATGTCCTCGTCTGTCAGATGGCGGAATTTCTTGAATTTCGTTATGAATTCCCGCACCGGCTTCGGATTTTTGACATCCAGGGACATTTTAAAGCTTCCGTTTTCCACCTCATAAAGAGGAGCGAAGTTGGTCTCCACGGAAAGCCGGCAGGCCTCGATGCTTTCGTCGGAGGTACAGCCCCAGCCGGTCAGGCAGGGATTGTAAACATGGAGATAGACAAGGCCGCTCTCCACCGCCATGGCCTTTTCCAGCTTACGGACCATGTCCGGGATGTAGGCGGGGCTCATGGTCGCCATGTAGGGCAGGTCATGCATGGCCATGATCATGGGAAAGTCCTTTTTGTTCTGCTTCTTGCCGCCCTTTCCGTTGATCACGGGAGTGGTGGAGGTCCAGGCGCCTTTGGTGGTGGAGCCGCTGCGCTGATAACCGGTATTCATGTAGCCCTCGTTGTCATAGCAGATGTAGATCAGCTTGTCGCCCCGCTCGGCGGCGCCGGAAAGGCACTGCATGCCGGCGTCCACGGAGGCGCCGTCGCCGGCGAAGGCCACCACGTTGACCTGTCTCCCGATATGCTCATAGTGCAGCTTGATGCCGGCAAGCATGGAGGCCACGTTGTCCAGCAGAGGAAAGAACACGGGAGTCTTTGCGCCGGATTTTTTGTCCCAGCCCACCACGCCGACTCCGCCCATGCATCCCGGCGGAATGGCAAAGATCGTATCCGGCCCCAGCACCTTCATGCAGGTGCGCAGGGTAAGTTCCACGTTACATCCCACACAGGCGGAAATGCCGGGAGAGATCTGGTCTTCATAGGACGCAAGCTTGTCGATTACGTTCATTTCGTGTCCTCCTTCCCTTTGTCTTCACGGTTTAACCACACGGTCGCGTTTTTGACGGCGTCAGTGGCATGGTTTATGATCTCGTCGATGGCATAGTCGATATGGGCCGCCGTGATATCCTCGCCGCCCAGGCCGGCGATAAACGGAATGTTGGGAACGAACTGGCCCGCCCGGTTCATGGAGGCGCAGATCTCCTCGTAGATAATGCCGGTATTCCATCCGAAGGATACGTTGCGGTCAATGACGCCGTAGGCCTTTCTGCCCTTCAGGACGGCGGCCACCCGGTCGGAGGGGAAGGGACGGACCATGCGGATCTTTAACAGGCCGATCTTTTTGCCCGCCTCCCTGGCGGCATCGACGCAGTCCTTGGATACGCCTGTCATGGAGCCCATGGTCACCAGGATGTAGTCGGCATCCTCGCAGCGGTATTCTTCCACGGCGCCGCCGTAGCTTCTGCCGAACCGTTCTTTAAATTCGCCGTCAAGGGCTTCCAGGAGCTTCAGGGCGTTTTGCTGGGCCAGCATGTGCTTCAGCCGGTATTCGGTCAGCAGATAGCCGTTTGTCAGCGGATCCACGGCCATGGGGCGGGACGGATCCAGAATGATGTGCTCCGGAACGTATTTGGGCAGGAAATCGTCTACCTGGGCCTGCTCCGGGATCTCCACCCGCTCCGACATATGGGAGAGATAGAAGCCGTCGAAACACACGTTGATGGGGAGCAGGACGTTTTTGTCCTCTGCAATCCGGTAGGCCATGATAAGGGTATCCAGAATTTCCTGGTTGTCCTCCACGTAGATCTGCAGCCAGCCGGCGTCCCGGACGGTCAAAGAGTCCTGGGGGCCGCCCCAGAGAGTCTGGGGGGAGATCATTTCCCGGTTCGCCACTGCCATCACCACGGGAAGGCGCAGGGTGGAGGCCCGGAAGTAGGGCTCGTACATAAGGGAGAGGCCCTGGGAGGCCGTGGCGGTGAACACGCGGGAGCCGGCCAGAGAAGCGCCGGTGACGACGCTCATGGCGGACAGCTCGCTTTCTACCTCGCTGACCGAGCTGTTTAAGAGCCCGCCGGTCACGAAATCCGCCAGATATTCGACGATGGGAGTCTGGGGAGTGATCGGATATGCCGCAATGATATCCGGGCGGCAGAGCCTGGCGCCGATGGCGGCGGCCATATTGCCATTGATAACTTTAACTTCGGCCATTATTCTTCCTCCTTTACCGAGACCATCTGGATCGCGCCCTTTTTACATTCATGGGCGCAGATCCCGCAGCCCTTGCAGTAATCGTAGCAGATCTCGAAGCTGCCGTCGGCAAGCTTCTTTAC
>CATJIW010000358.1 GCA_949740745.1 uncultured Lachnospiraceae bacterium
ATATTTTTTTCATAACATGAGCTGTCTTCAGCTCTCCTCCCTTTTTACTATCATAATAAAACCGCCTCTGTTTCTCGTCAAAACAGAGGCGGTTTTATTTCTTGAAAAACACTTAAGAAAGCACTTCCTGCCATTCCGGCTCCTTAAATCCCACCAGCACCCGGTCTTTTGTCAAAAGAATGGGACGCTTCACCAGCATACCGTCCGCCGCCAGAAGCCTGAGCTGTTCCTCCTCATCCATTTCCTTCAGCTTATCCTTCAGGTTCATGGACTTATAAAGCTGCCCGCTGGTATTGAAGAACCGCTTCAGCGGGAGGCCGCTCTTCTCCTTCCAGGCTTTCAGCTCTTCAAAGGAAGGATTCTCTTCTTTGATGGGACGCTTCTCATAGGCGGCGCCTTTCTCCCTGAGCCACTGCTCCGCCTTCCTGCAGGTGCCGCACCTGTCGTAACAAATAAAAACGTTCATGGCAATTTCCTCCTGTTTCTCTTATGCTCCGTTCAGCGCTTCAGCGCTTCGCTCAGAGAATGCGGAATCCCTCTCGGCCCTCTCACCGCAAAAATCCCATATTCCCCCTTCAAAATTTCAAAGGTCAACTGGTCCGGCCGGTAGCGCTTCATCAGCCGCAGCTTCATCAGTGCCGTCATGGCTACATTCTTGTCCGCATATACATACGGAATGTCCGTCTCCGTCACTGCGCACTGAAAAAGGATGGCCGAAACCGGAGCCGCCACGTACAGATACACCGTATCGCCCGCCCTGACGCCCCTGCCCTGCTTCCAGTCGATCTCCTCCGCCTCCTCAAAGGCACGCTCAATATCGTAATATCTCGGATTCGCAGGAACCACCCATTCCCTGGGCGGCCGCAGCTTCTCCTTCTTCTTCGCCGGCGCCGCTGCCATAAAGCTCCGGTCAATCAGGTCAAAAACCGTATCCTCCCGGACCATGCCGTCCAAAAGGACGGTAATCCAATGCCGCTTGTTCATATGGTAAGCCGGCAGGATGCCCTCCTCCTGAAGGAGCGCATCCCGGAGAAAGGGATCGTCCAGCTTTAAATTGACCACGTCGACCCTTTCCTCCCCCAAAAGGCCAAGCTTGTTTTTCCCCACACCCATCACCAGGGCGAACCACTTGTTATTGCCGTCATGGCGGAAAACCGCATTGCCGTCCCGCCAGGGATATTCCGGAGACGTCCTGTATTTCTTTTTTATATATTCAAATACGGCCTGCCTCATAAGGTCCCCTCCCGGTTTATTAATTATTCAGGCAAATGCAAAACGCAGAATTGTCGGAATATTCCGGCAGTACATCCGTACAAATCCTGCTGCGCCAGAATATTCAAGGATTCATTTATGGTTTAAAGCACTTACACCTCAAAGGTCAGATCCCCGTAGGACGGAATCGGCCAAAGCTCCTTGTCCACGATCATTTCCAGCCTGTCAAGAGGCGCGCGCAGTGCGGACATGGCGGGCGTGACCCGGTCATGGTAGGCCCTCGCCTGGCTCTCCCCCTCTTCCATGGCCGCCGCCTCTGCGGTAATGGCCTTCAGCGCATTAAGCGCCTTTTGGGACTCAGCCAGCAGGGATGAGGTCTCGATCAGAAGCTCCGCCTGGGCACTCACATCTGCCTCCGGGCAGGCATCCCGGACTGCGCCGATGGAAGAAGCCAGCCTGGTCGTGTAGGTAATCACGGAAGGAATGAGCTGCTTTCCGGCCATGTCGACCATGGTCATGGCTTCGATGTTGACGGCCTTGGCATAGGTCTCGTAGAGGACCTCCGCGCGGGATTCCAGCTCCGCCCTGGTGAAAATGTGGAATTTCTCATACAGCCTCACAGCCTTCTCTGTGGTGAGGCTCTTCACCGAATCCACCATGGATTTGATATTGGGAAGCCCTCTTCGTTCAGCCTCCGCCACCCATTCCCCGGCATAGCCGTTGCCGTTGAAAATGATCCTCTGATGCTCCGTCAGATATTCTTTGATCAGGTCATGGACTGCCACGTCGAAATCGTCCGCCTTCTCCAGCAGATCCGCCGCCTCGCAGAAGGCCTCCGCCACGATGGCATTCAGGGTGGTGTTGGGGCTTGCGATGGAATCGGAGGAGCCGACCATACGGAATTCAAATTTGTTTCCAGTGAAAGCAAAGGGCGACGTCCGGTTCCGGTCGGTGGCGTCCTTCTGGAGATCCGGCAGGGTGCTCACGCCGGTGTAAAGCCGTTCGCCTTCCTTGCAGGAAGCGGCCTCCCCCGTCTCGATGAGCTGCTTCACCACGTCCTCCAGCTGCTCGCCCA
>CATJIW010000359.1 GCA_949740745.1 uncultured Lachnospiraceae bacterium
CATTTCCTCCGGGCCGCAAAAATCCACCCGGCCCGGCCGCTCCTGATATCTGGCGATATGAAGGGCGTGGTTCACAAGCTCCTCCGTCCCCTCGTTTTTCGCCGCGGAAATGGGCACCACCGGAATCCCCAGCATGGCCTCCATCTCATTGATATAGACGGCGCCGCCGTTGCCCTTCACCTCGTCCATCATGTTGAGGGCCAGGACCATGGGCACCTGCAGCTCCATAAGCTGCATGGTCAGGTACAGGTTCCGCTCAATATTGGTGGCATCCACGATATTGATGATCCCGGCAGGCTTCTCCTCCAGAATGAACCGCCTGGACACAATCTCCTCGCTGCTGTAAGGAGACAGGGAATAAATGCCCGGCAGATCCGTCACCAGCGTATTCTCATGTCCCCTGATGGCCCCGCTCTTCCGGTCCACCGTCACGCCGGGAAAATTCCCCACGTGCTGGCTGGCCCCGGTCAGCCGGTTAAACAGGGTCGTCTTTCCGCAGTTCTGGTTGCCCGCCAGGGCAAAGGTCAGGCATGTCTCCCTGGGAAGAGGGTTCTCCCCCTCCTTTACATGGTAACGCCCGCCCTCACCGAAGCCGGGATGCTCCCTGCTGCTGATCCTTGTAAAGGATGCAGTGACCCCCGGCTCCCCTGCGCCTGACGGCGGCCTTCCTTCCCTTCCGGTCCGCTCCACCTCAATCTGCTCTGCGTCCGCAACCCGCAAGGTCAGCTCATACCCGTGAAGCCGAAGCTCCACCGGGTCGCCCATGGGCGCATACTTCACAAGAGTCACCTCCGCTCCCGGAATCACTCCCATGTCCAGAAAATGCTGTCTAAGAGAACCGGCGCCGCCGACGGTCTTCACCACCGCCGACTGGCCGATCTCCAGATCTTTGATCGTCATGTCTTTCTGCCTCCCGCTTTCCACCAGATTTTATCCTGCCCCGGCGTGGTGTGGGGCAGAAGCCAGACGCCGGGAATCAGTTCAAAGCTTCCCTCCACATAGACGATCCGGTCCTGGTATTTCTCCAAAAGCCCCTTCGCAATGCCGGCATATTTATAAAAAATCCACCGTTTTCCGTAGCAGTTTTCCCCGGCGCCTTTCCTCAAATAAAATTTGGCCGTCCGGTTTTTTGCAAAAAACGCCTCCATCCCGTCGGAATGATCGTAATGGGCGTGAGACAGCACGCCATACTCCACCTCCTCCAGGGGGATGCCCATGGCCTCCGCATTTTTTACAAACACCCCCGTCGTTCCCGTATCCAGAAGAAGCCTGCGCCCCTCATATTCCAGATACGCCGCCAGCCCCCATTCACAGGCCAGCTCATTTTTCGACTGATTGTCGATTAGAATCCTCGCAAGCATCTCTTCCCCTTCCGTCCTGTGCGCCCGAATTTTCCCCAAAGCAGGAGCCGTCAATAAAAAGTCGCCACAGGCTCCTTTGGCGGTCCGGCCTCTTCCATGGAGCGCACCGTAAGCACCGGCCCCTTCCGCCCGTAAAGCTTATGAAACTTAAATTCCATCTCAAAACGCAGACGGTACCATTTCTTGTTTTCCGGCATATGCTCCGGGCCGCACAGGGCCAGGAAGCTGGCAAACTGGATGTCGTCCGCGCAGCAGGTCATGACCTTCCGGCCAAAGGCGAAGCTTCCTCCTGTAAACCGGGAATTAACCACGGCCATCCCCAGGCATTCCACCGTCTTTTTATGATACTTTTTCGGTTCCTCTGACACATCCCGGTACCAGACGGCATAGTCCTCGTCCCCGACCACGACGACCGGAGCGTCGATATCATAAGGAAGAGGATCTTCGATCTCGTCATATTCCACATTTCCCTCCGGCGATTCATAGACGATGGCCGTGCGGCGGCTCACGCCCCTGACGATTCTGTGGAACTCCATCTTGTCCATATCCGCCTGAAACCGGTTGAAAACCGCCAGCTCGCAGGTGGTAAGCTTATCCACCACAAGCCCCCGCATGTTGGCGTTGTAGCTTAAAAAGGTCCCTGCGTCGATAAACAGGAATTCCTGATAAATGGTCCAGGCCTCCGGCATGCTGTCGCAGAAAGAAGAAATCTGCCACATGCCGTTATATTCCACCATGGCCCGCTCCGCCCGGTGCTTCTTCTCCAGATAATCAAGCACCCGCGGCGTCAGATCCGACTCGTTCTCAATCACCTCGATAAACACGTTCTCCATGCAGGGAAGCTCCTCCTCATACTCCGTCTCCCCCTCTTCACAGAGAAGAAGGAGCG
>CATJIW010000360.1 GCA_949740745.1 uncultured Lachnospiraceae bacterium
AGATAAGGAAAGAAGGATACGGATTATGGAACAGAACAGTCAGTTGATTTATCTGGACAATGCGGCGACGACGAAGGTGAACCCGAAGGTGGTGGAGGCCATGCTTCCCTACTTCACGGAGCGGTTTGGAAACCCTTCCTCCGTGTACGGATTTGCGGCGGCCAACAAGGAGGACATTACAAAGGCGAGAGAGAGCATTGCGGAGGTGCTTGGTGCAAAGACCGAGGAGATTTACTTTACGGCAGGCGGTTCCGAATCCGATAACTGGGCTTTAAAGGCTGCTGCCGAGGCATACGGGAGCAAGGGAAAGCATATCATAACCACGAAGATCGAGCATCACGCCATTCTCCATACCTGCGAGTACCTGGAAAGCAAGGGCTTCGAGGTGACTTATCTGGATGTGGATGAGGGCGGGCTGGTGAATCTGGAAGAGCTGCGGGCGGCAATCCGTCCCGACACCATCCTGATTTCAGTCATGTTTGCCAATAATGAAATCGGCACCATGGAGCCCATTGCCGAGATCGGGAAGCTGGCGAAGGAAAAAGGGATCCTGTTCCACACCGATGCCGTCCAGGCCTTCGGCCACGTGCCGATCCATGTGGACGAGATGGGTATCGACATGTTAAGCGCCAGCGGCCATAAGTTAAACGGGCCCAAGGGCATCGGCTTCTTATATATCAGAAAAGGCGTCAAGATCCGTTCCTTCGTCCATGGCGGAGGACAGGAGAGGAAGCGCCGGGCCGGCACGGAGAATGTTCCCGGAATCATCGGCATCGGCACGGCCGCAAAGCTCTGCGCCGGGACCATGCAGGAGCGCAGCGCCAGAGAGAAAGAGCTTCGAGACCATCTGATTGACCGGGTCATGGCGGAGATCCCTTATGTCAGGCTCAACGGCCACAGGGAGAAGCGGCTTCCCAATAATGCCAATTTCAGCTTCCAGTTCGTGGAGGGGGAATCCGTTTTGATCAAGCTGGACATGGCCGGGATCTGCGCTTCCAGCGGTTCAGCCTGCACCTCAGGCTCCCTGGATCCGTCCCACGTGCTTCTTGCCATCGGCCTGCCCCACGAGATCGCTCACGGCTCCCTGCGCCTTACTCTGGGAGACGACACCACCATGGAACAGATTGATTATGTGGTAGATACGTTAAAGAAGATTATCGCAGACCTTCGCTCCATGTCTCCCCTTTATGAAGACTTTGTTAAAAAGGGAAGCGAAGTGGCAAAGGCGGACTGACAGAATAAAAGACGGACAGCCTGAAAAATCGGACAGGTGTACGGAAAAAGAGGAAGCACCGCAGGGGTGTACCTGAATGCCCTGAGAACATGGGCGAAAAGGAGGAAGCACCGCAGGGGTGTACCTATATGCCCTGAGAATACGGGCGAAAAGGAGGAAACGATGTACAGCGAGAAAGTAATGGATCATTTCCAGAATCCCAGAAACGTGGGAGAGATAGAAAGCGCCAGCGGAGTCGGTACCGTTGGCAACGCCAAATGCGGCGACATCATGAGGATTTATTTGGATATCGACGATGATCAGATCATCCGTGACGTGAAATTCAAGACCTTCGGCTGCGGGGCGGCGGTGGCCACCAGCAGCATGGCGACGGAAATGGTCAAGGGCAAGTCGGTGAACGAAGCATTGCAGGTGACCAACAAGGCAGTGATGGAAGCACTTGACGGACTGCCCCCGGTTAAGGTACACTGTTCTTTGCTGGCAGAGGAAGCCATTCATGCGGCCCTCTGGGATTACGCCGAGAAAAACGATCTGAAGATCGAAGGACTTTCTAAGCCAAAATCCGATATCAGCGAGGATGAAGAGGAAGAAGAATACTGATCTATGACAGGAAAACGAGTGGTAGTGGGCATGTCCGGCGGAGTAGACTCTTCCGTGGCGGCCCTGCTGCTGAAAGAACAGGGCTATGAGGTCATAGGAGTGACCATGCAGATCTGGCAGGATGAAGACCGGATGGCCGCCGAGGAGAACGGCGGCTGTTGCGGTCTTTCGGCCGTTGAGGACGCAAGGCGGGTGGCGGGGATTCTGGACATTCCCTACTATGTCATGAACTTTAAGGATGTGTTTCGGGAGAAGGTCATCGACTATTTTGTGGATTCCTACCTCTGCGGGCAGACGCCGAATCCCTGCATTGCCTGTAACCGTTATGTGAAATGGGAGGCTCTCCTTAAGCGGAGCCTGGAGATCGGAGCCGATTAT
>CATJIW010000361.1 GCA_949740745.1 uncultured Lachnospiraceae bacterium
CGGCTTTTCGGTATCCCTGGTTTCCGGCCATGCGGGAGGGGCCAACGACCTCTGCCTTATGACGGCGGAGGCTTCGGGAGCGGTTCCGGTCATTTCCACGGCCACGGACGTGAACGGGTTATTTGCGGTGGATGTGTTCGCCAGGCAGAACGGGCTGTTCCTTTCGGACAGACGGCTGGCAAAGGAGGTCTCGGCGGCAGTACTTTCGGGAAAGCGGATTCCTTTCTTCAGCACCCAGCCCCTTTTGGGTGAACCGCCGGAAGAGCTTGCGGTCCTGGAACGGGAAGAGGAATTTCTGCGGGAGCCCGGACTTAAAATAGCCGTGTCGGAACGGCGGCTTTCTCAGGAAGGCGAGATCCTCTATCTGGTGCCGGGCACGGTAACGGCCGGCATGGGATGCCGGAAAGGAGCGAGGAAGGAGGCGCTTCGGGAGGCCCTTGCGGACGGCCTTTCAGAGGCGGGGATCTTTCCGGAAGCCCTTGCAGGGATCGCCACCATTGAAGACAAAAAAGAGGAGGAGGGACTGATCCGGCTGGCAAAGGAGCTGGGAGTGCCTTTTTTCTGGTATGCGGGACAGGAGCTTTTGGCCCTTTCCGGGGAGTTTTCCCACTCGTCCTTCGTGGAAGAGACGGTGGGGGTCGGCTGTGTCTGTGAACGGGCGGCGGTACTTGGAAGCGGCGGGGGAAGGCTGCTGCTTCCCAAACGGGCAGGCGGCGGCGTGACGGTTGCGGCGGCGCTCGGAAGAAAAAAGCTGGTATTTGGAAGGGAGAAGGAGCGAGGATGAACAGGCTTTATGTGATTGGGATCGGTCCCGGCGCTTATGAGAAAATGACCATTGAGGCGGCAGAAGCGCTGCGGGGCAGCGACGTGATCGTAGGGTACACGGTCTATGTGGATCTGGTGAGGGAGCATTTCCCCGGCAAGGAGTTTTTGACTACGCCCATGACGAAGGAAGTGGAACGGTGCGAGCTGGCTTTTTCGGAGGCGGCGAAGGGGAAAACCGTGGCCATGATCTGCAGCGGCGATGCCGGGGTTTACGGGATGACCGGGCTCATGTGCGAAATCGGGCTTCGCTATCCGCAGGTGGAGCTGACGCTGATCGGCGGGGTGACGGCGGCCACCGGCGGAGCGGCGGTCCTTGGGGCGCCGTTAATCCACGACTTTGCGGTGATCAGTCTGAGTGACCTTCTGACGCCCTGGGAAAAGATCGAAAAACGGCTCCTCCTGGCGGCGGAAGCGGATTTTGTGATCTGTCTTTATAATCCCTCCAGCAAGAAGCGGAAGGACTACTTAAAAAGGGCCTGCGGCCTGGTGCTTGCACACCGGGGGCCGGAGACAGTCTGCGGCTATGTGAAAAACATCGGCAGGAACGGGGAAGAGAGCCGGGTGCTGTCTCTTGGGGAGCTTCAGGATGCCCAGGTGGACATGTTCACGACGGTCTGGATCGGCAATTCCCAGACGAAGCGGGTCGGCGGCCGGATGGTGACGCCCAGGGGGTATGACCTGTGAAGCGGGTGCTGATTTTCGCAGGTACGACGGAGGGGCGGATGCTTTCGGAGGCGCTTTGCGAGGCGTCCGTTCCGGTGACGGCCTGCGTGGCGACGGAGTACGGGGAAACTCTTCTTCCGGAGGGAGAGGGGATCAGGCGGCTGGCAGGACGGCTGGACGAGGGACAGATGGAAGCCCTGATGGGAGAAGGGGACTTTTCCTGCGTGGTAGACGCCACCCACCCTTATGCGGAGGCGGTCTCCCGGAACATAAAAGAAGCGGCAGGGAAGGCGGGGCTTTCCTGTCTGCGGCTTCTCAGGGAGGACGGTTCGGAGGAAATTTCGGCGGAGCCTGCGGACCGGGTCTTTTTCGTGGGAAGCGTCGGGGAAGCGGTGGATTTCCTTTCGGAGCGGGAAGGAAGGATCCTGGCCTCCACGGGAAGCAAAGAGCTTTCGGCCTATACAGCCCTTCCGGATTATAGGAACCGGGTCTTTGCCAGGGTCCTTTCCACGGAGGAATCGGTACGGCTGGCTGGCGGCCTGGGGTTTGCCGGAAGGAATCTGATCTGCATGCAGGGCCCCTTTTCGGAGGAGTTAAATTACGCCACCCTGAAGGAATACGGCATTTCCTGGCTGGTGACCAAGGCTTCCGGCCGGGCCGGAG
>CATJIW010000362.1 GCA_949740745.1 uncultured Lachnospiraceae bacterium
GAACGGTCGAATGGAAAATTGCAGAATACGCCCGGTGAAAGCCGGTAAAGGCATCAGGATGAGCTATTCAAGGCAGAAAGAAGTTCTTGAAATGCCGAATCTGATCGAAATCCAGAAGGATTCCTATCAGTGGTTCCTGAACGAAGGCCTGAAGGAAGTTTTTGAGGACATCTCTCCCATTGCGGACTTCGGCGGGCATTTGAGCCTGGAGTTTGCTGATTTTACCTTATGTCAAGACGATATTAAATATACCATCGAAGAGTGCAAGGAACGGGATGCGACTTATGCGGCGCCTCTTAAGGTGCGCGTGCGTCTGATGAATAAGGAAACGGACGAGATCAGCGAGCATGAGATTTTTATGGGCGACCTTCCCCTTATGACTGATACGGGTTCTTTTGTGATCAATGGCGCCGAGCGGGTGATTGTAAGCCAGCTGGTTCGTTCTCCCGGCATTTATTACGGGATCGCCCACGACAAGGTGGGAAAGACGCTTTACTCCTGTACGGTGATTCCCAACCGGGGCGCCTGGCTGGAATATGAGACGGATTCCAACGACGTGTTTTTTGCCCGCGTGGACAGGACGAGAAAGGTTCCCGTCACCGTGCTGGTCCGGGCCCTCGGCATCGGGACCAATGCGGAGATCCGCGAGCTCTTCGGGGATGAGCCGAAGATCGAGGCGAGCATTATGAAAGACACCTCGGATAATTACGAGAGCGGACTTTTGGAGCTGTATAAAAAGATCCGTCCCGGCGAGCCACTTTCCGTGGACAGTGCGGAGAGCCTGTTAAACAGCATGTTCTTCGATCCCAGAAGGTATGACCTGGCAAAGGTGGGCCGGTATAAATTCAACAAAAAGCTTCATTTTAAGAACCGGATCGCGGGCCATGTCCTGGCAGAAGACGTGGTGAATGCGGAGACCGGGGAGATTCTGGCAGAGGCCGGCACGAAAGTTTCCAAGAATCTGGCGGTAGAGATTCAGGACGCGGCGGTTCCTTTTGTGTATATTGAGACGGAGAGCCGGAGGGTGAAGGTACTCTCTAATCTGATGGTAGACCTGGAAAAATACGTGGATTTTGATCCGAAGGATGCAGGGGTTACAGAATCAGTATTCTACCCGGCCCTTAAGTCTATACTGGAAGAATATGCCGGCGCTTCGGAGGAAGAGCTGAAAGAAGCCGTTCACAGGCATGTCCATGATCTGATCCCGAAGCATATCACAAGGGAAGACATCATTGCTTCTATTAATTATAACATGCATCTGGAGGAAGGGATCGGAAACGACGACGATATCGACCATCTGGGAAACCGGAGGATCCGCGCCGTGGGCGAACTTCTCCAGAACCAGTACCGGATCGGCCTTTCCAGAATGGAGCGGGTGGTACGCGAGCGGATGACGACTCAGGACATTGAGGGCATCACGCCTCAGTCTTTAATCAATATCAAGCCGGTGACGGCTGCGGTGAAGGAGTTTTTCGGAAGCTCCCAGCTTTCTCAGTTCATGGATCAGAATAATCCGCTGGCGGAGCTGACCCATAAGAGACGTCTCTCGGCCCTCGGCCCCGGCGGACTGTCCAGGGAGAGGGCGGGCTTCGAGGTCCGCGATGTGCATTATTCCCATTACGGAAGGATGTGTCCCATCGAGACGCCGGAAGGTCCCAACATCGGCCTGATTAACTCTCTGGCCACCTATGCGAGGGTGAATCAGTACGGCTTTGTGGAGGCGCCTTACCGGGTCGTGGACAAGAGCGCAGATCCGAAGAATCCCGTTGTCACCGACGACGTGGTGTACCTGACTGCGGATGAAGAGGACAATTATATCGTCGCCCAGGCAAACGAGGCCCTGGACGAAGAAGGACATTTTGTAAGAAATAACGTATCCGGCCGTTTCCGGGAGGAGACGTCGGAATTTGAGAAGAGAAAAGTGGATCTGATGGACGTGTCTCCGAAGATGGTGTTTTCTGCGGCCACGGCCATGATCCCTTTCCTGGAGAACGACGACGCCAACCGTGCCCTGATGGGCTCCAACATGCAGAGGCAGGCAGTGCCGCTTCTTTCCACCGAGGCACCCGTAGTGGGCACCGGCATGGAGGGCAAGGAGGCCGTAGACTCCGGCGTCTGCATGGTGGCGAAGC